>CAZQVV010000045.1:3031-20317 GCA_964596835.1 uncultured Thiohalophilus sp.
CCTTCGACAGGCTCAGGGCGAACGGGTGAATTTATAGCATATCCCTTGATTTAGTCTTCACCACTGGCCAGCTTCTCGGCAAAAGCATGGGGATCAATCAGGGCACACATGTGTTCAATCACGGTTCCCAGTAGCCACTTACGTTGGGTGCGTTCGCTACGCCAGCGTACTTTCTCACGCTCCAGGGTGATCACTTCTTCTACGGCGTCCACGGCCAGTCCCCAGCGCCCCTCGTCTATCAAGACGATGCGGGTGATTCTGTCTCGAGGTTCAGGCACGGCCAGCGATTTCAGCTTGTCGGGAGGAAAAACCAGACTGGCGGTTTCCACCACCGGGATGCGTTGTCCCATATGTTGCAGAATACCTAGATAAAACTCGGCATGCCCCGGCATCTCGGCCAGATCATCTTTCCATTCCACCACGCCATTGAGGCCCTCCAGTGGCACCGCCAGTGTCAATCCCGCCACCTTGAACAACATGACCTGAAACTCGTCACTCCAGTCTGAAGCAACATCCAGCGCCTCTTCTTCCTGAATATTCTCAGGCATGTTTTCCTCTGCCACTGGGGTGACCGGCCCGGCTTCGACAGCAGCCGGGACGGGGGCTTCTTTAATGATCGGGACAGAGGCGGGAAGTGTTTCGGTGAGAGGGCTGCTTTGCATTCCGGTTTCAGGGGCCGGTGCAGGCTCACGCAGAAGTGAATCCAGAAACAGGGTCAGGGCCAGCTTTTCATCGACCAGCACGGGCTTGTCCCCTTTCGCCGTCATGAACTCGCCCGTTTAAGATAGGCTTTGTCTCGCCCTGCGAGCAGGCTGGTGAGCAAAGCTTCGTAGGCTTTGGATCCCCGCGATGAGGGTGACATTATCGAGAGTGGAAGACCCTGCTTGCTGGCTTCACGAAATTTGGTATCAACCGGTATGACTGATTCCCAGAGTTCCGATCCGTACTGCTCTCGCAGAGTTCTCAGGCTATCCAAAGCCGCACGGGTGCGGCGGTCAAACATGGTGGGAACAATGGTGTACTCAAAGGTGTTTCTGCGCGCATGACGGATCATTTTCAGCGTTCGCATCATACGTTCCAGCCCCTTGATCGCGAGGAACTCGGTCTGCACCGGCAACAGCAGATGCTCACAGGCCGCCAGTGCGTTGACCATTAGAATGCCCAGCAAGGGCGGACAGTCCAGCAGCGCATAATCAAATCCTTGTTCCAGTTGAGCCATGGCATTGAGCATCACCAGTCCCTTGCCTTCCTGGGTCCCCAGCTGGCGATCCAGGGTCGCCAGCGCGGTGGAGGATGGCAGTAACTGCAATCCATCGATACCCGTATCATGCAGAATTTCAGCGGCTGGACTCCCGGAATTGACCCCGCCCTGAAACAGCTGATACACACTTTTTTCCTGAGAATCTGGATCCAGCCCGAAATAGGCGCTCATGGAGCCATGCGGATCCATATCCACCAGCAACACACGCAACCCCTGCTTGACCAGGTGCCCCGCCAGGTTTACGGCTGTTGTGGTTTTGCCTACACCACCCTTCTGGTTGGCTATGGCCCAGATTTTCACACTTGATACCTCATCATTCAACTTCTAATATAAAAGGAACGGATTTATTCTTTTTGTTCAATTTCCATCATCCGCCGGGCATTCTTGTCCGCCAGAATCACCACGACCACACGCCGGTTTTTGCGCCGTCCCTGTGCCGTGCTGTTATCGGCAATGGGCCGATATTGCCCATAACCGATGGCGGACAGATGCTTCGGATCAACTCCATCGCGCGTAAATAGATGCACGACGCTGGCGGCGCGGGCGGCGGACAGTTCCCAATTAGAAGGATAGATTGACGTGCGAATTGGCAGGTTGTCCGTATGCCCTTCTACATCAATATGATTAGGCAAATTTCGTACCGCCTCGGCCAGTTTTTTCAATATCGGATACCCTCGCTTGGTCAGGTGCGCATCGCCGCTGGCAAAAAGAATGTGGTTGTTCATTTCCACCTTGACCCAGAGTTTGTCGCGGGTAATTTTTATCAGCTTTTTATTCACCAGCGGCGCCAAAACCTGCTGCAGATCATCGGCGATATGTTCCATCTGCTGAGCATGCGACGTAATGTCTGGTGTAATACCGAGCAGGTTGATTTCATTAACCGTGGTTTCAACCGTTTTCAGGCTTTTGCGCTCTTCGCCTATCTGGATAGGCTCAGGTGATTTGGGCGGCGTTTTGAAGGCTTCCTCCATAGTATCGGAAAGCACCCGGTACTTACCTTCATTGATGGAAGACATGGAATACATGACCACAAAAAAGGCAAACAACAAGGTAATGAAATCCGCATAGGAGACCAGCCAGCGATCAGTGTTTTCGTGCTCCTGCGGCCTGCGCTTGCGCCTGCTCATCATCCCGGCCTAACGCAGGTAACCCAGCAACTTGGTTTCAATATTGCGCGGGTTCTCACCTTCCGCAATAGCTGTCATACCTTCCACTATCATTTCCCGGTACTGACTCTGGCCATGCACGATACTTTTCAGTTTTTTCGCAACGGGCAGGAACAGCAGGTTGGCGGCACCCACACCGTAAATGGTCGCAACAAAGGCCACCGCAATACCACTGCCCAACAGGCTGGGATCAGAAAGATTGCCCATCACCTGAATCAGCCCCAGTACGGCGCCGATAATGCCGATCGTGGGGCTGTAACCACCCATGCTTTCAAAGACATTGGCCGCACTGGTGTCAAAACTGTCCCGGGTATCAATATCCACTTCCATAATGCCACGGATGATTTCCGGTTCCCCCCCGTCGATCAATAGCTGCAGGGCTTTCTGGGCAAACGGATCCGGCTCGTGTTCTTCTACATCTTCCAGCCCCAGCAGCCCTTCCTTGCGGGCGATATTGCTCCAGCGGATGATCTTTTCGATGGTTTCCTCATAATCCAGACGTGGCGTAAATACGGTCCAAAAGAGCATGTACATGGCGCGCAGGAAAACCGCCTGAGGCGATTGCAACATCACCGCGCCAATGGTGCCGCCCAGCACAATCAAAGCCGCCGGCCCATTCACCAGGGTCTTGAGATGCCCGCCTTCCAGATGCTGCCCCAACAGAATGGCGCTAATACCCACGATCAGGCCAACGATACTGAGGGCATCCATTTTCATAGGCGTTTGACGATCCTCGGCCCAATCTCATCCAGACTCAGTATCTTTGTTGCCAGTCCGGCATCAATGACCGCAGCCGGCATACCATAGATAACGCTGCTGGCTTCATCCTGTGCCCAGATTTCCGAACCCCGCTGCTTGAGTATTTTTGCGCCTTCCCGGCCATCGGCACCCATCCCCGTCATGATGACAGCCAGGGTATCTTTAGGGTAAATATTGGCGATAGAGGAGAACGTCACATCCACCGATGGCTTGTAGGTCAGGTCTGCTTCGTCACTGATGCGAACATGCACATTGCCGGGCCGTCCTTCAATCCGCATCTGTTTGCCACCGGGTGCCAGCAAGGCTACGCCCGGTCGCAGACTATCCTTGTCTTCCGCCTGCCTGACCTCAATCGCACACATTTGATCAAGGCGTTTGGCGAACGCCAGGGTAAATGAGGCGGGCATATGCTGAACCAGCAAGATGGGGGCAGAAAAATTTTTCGGCAGGCGTATCAGGACCTTTTGCAGCGCCACTGGTCCCCCCGTCGAGGTCCCTATGGCCACCAGTTTGATCAATCCGGTATGGCTTGATGCTAACTTATTAGGCGCCGAAGTAGCGAACTGGCGAACTGGCGGCGCGGCTCGCGCCGCACGATGAGAGATGATTACACGTCGGCTGCCGAGGGCACGCACACGCTGACAGAGCACCCTGCGCACTTCATCCCTGTCCCGGGCGATATCTTCAAAACGCTTGGGCATAAAATCCACCGCGCCGGCTTCCAGCGCATCCAATGTGGCTTTGGCGCCTTCGGTCGTCAATGAGGAAAACATGATGATCTGTGTCGGCGTTTGCAGCATGATCTTGCGCGTGGCGCTGATACCATCGAGCACCGGCATTTCGATGTCCATGGTAATAACATCAGGCTTTAACTCGGCTGCTTTTTTTACAGCCTGCTCACCATCTTCCGCCATGCCCACCACCTTTATAAGAGGATCAGCTTCCAGCATTTCGCTGACCCGGCGGCGGAAAAAGCCGGAATCATCAACCACAAGTACGCGGGTGGTCATTCGTTATCCTCAAAATTTTAAGTGGTCTGACCCTCTGTTACTGCAGGTCAAACCAGGGGGTGCGTCACCTGCACCTCATTTGTTTTAAACATACATACGGATCAGGCCGGGCACATCCAGAATAATGGCAATACCGCCATCCCCGGTTATAGTGGCGCCAGCGAGGCCGGAAATACCATGCAACAGAGCCCCCAATGGCTTGATGACCACTTCTTCCTGGCCGATGAGTTCATCAACCACAAAACCGATTTTCTGCGTGCCGATATGCACTACCACCACATGGCCCTGTTTCGGGAGTTCGGCATGACTCTGACCATTCACCAGCCAGTGTTTCAGATAAAACAGCGGCAAGGAGCGCTCCCGTATCAAAATCACCAACTGGCCATCAACCACATTGGTCCGGGTCAGATCGAGGTGAAAAATTTCACTGACATTCACCAGTGGCAGAGCAAACAGCTGATCTTCCAGGCGCACCATAAGGGTGGACATGATCGCCAGGGTCAAGGGCACCTTGATAGACAGACGTGTGCCTTTACCCAGTTCCGAGTCAATCTCCACCGTGCCGTTCAAACGGGAAATACCCGTCTTCACTACGTCCATGCCGACACCGCGGCCGGAGATATCCGAGATTTCTTTTTTGGTCGAAAAACCGGGTGCAAAAATCAGTTCATAACATTCCTTGTTGCTCAACCGATCGGCGGCTTCCTGATCCATCAGGCCTTTCTCCACGGCGATGTTGCGCAATACATCCGGATCCATGCCCTTGCCGTCATCTTCGATGGAAAGAAGGATATGATCCCCTTCCTGAGACGCTGCCAGCACCACGGTTCCTTCTCGTGGTTTGCCCGCCGCTTCTCGTTCCTCCGGCATTTCAATGCCATGATCAAGGGAATTGCGCACCAGATGCACGAGAGGGTCCGCCAACGCTTCGACCAGGTTTTTATCCAGATCGGTATCCTCACCCACCATCTCCAGCCGAATTTCCTTTTTCAGGTTGCGCGCAATATCACGCACCACGCGCGGAAAACGGCCAAACACTTTTTTGATCGGCTGCATGCGTGTTTTCATCACGGACAGTTGCAGATCAGCCGTGACCAGATCCAGGTTGGCAACGGCCTTCAGCATTTCTTCATTGCCGCTGCGTTCACTCAGACGGGTAATGCGATTACGCACCAGCACCAGTTCTCCGACCATGTTCATAATGTCATCCAGACGGCTGGTATCCACGCGTACCGAGGTTTCTGGAGGCGGCTTTTCTTTAGCGGCGGCTTTCCTGGTTGTTTTCGTTACCTCGTCGGGCTTGGTTTCTTTTTTCTCTACCGCAGCGACGGGTGGCGCCGCAGCTGTGGCGGCTGCCACCGCCTGCCCGGTCACCACTTTTTCCGCGCTGAATTTGCCTTTGCCGTGCAGCTCATCCAGCAGGGCGTCAAATTCATCATCGGTAATCATCTCATCGGACGATGAACTCACCGCAGACTTGTTTTCGGGTGTGGCTTTTTCTTCATGACTGGAATCATCTGCCGCGAGGTTGCTGGAATCAAATTTTCCCTTGCCATGCAACTCATCCAGCAGCGCGTCAAATTCATCGTCGGTAATATCTTCAGAACCCTCCGCCGCGCTAGTGGCCGTCGCCGGCTTATCACTTCCATCCAGCACATTCAGAAGTTCATCGAATTCTGCATCGGTAATATCTTCACCCGCGCCCACTTTGGTAGGAACCGCTCCGGCCTCAGTCGGCGTCTCGGCAATCGGCGCAGATGTTTCAGGCGCGGCACTCGTCTCTTCCTGAGCGGCCGGTTTGGTGAATTTTTCCAACGCGCTCAACATGGCGGGATCGGCATCAGCAACGTCCTCGCCATTACGCAGTGCTTCAAATTCTTCTTTCAGCACATCCAGAACCGGCAAAATCGTATCCATCAGTTCGGGGGTAATCGTACGTTCGCCATTACGCAGGAGATTGAATATGTCTTCCGAGCGATGACAAAGCGCGACCATCGCGTCAATCGCCAGGAAACCTGCGCCCCCCTTGATCGTATGGAAACCACGAAATACGGTATTCAGCAGTTCCCTATCATCCGGACTCTGCTCAAGCTCAACCAGTTGTTCGTTCAGCGATTCGAGTATTTCTCCGGCTTCAACCAGGAAGTCCTGTAATAATTCGTCATCCATCCAGCATGCTCCAGTCCTGAGTTCTAGAATCCCAGACTCGATAAAAGATCATCGACTTCATCCTGCCCGGATACCGTGTCGCCACTGTCCACGCCCGGCACCGCCGGACCTTCCAGTTCCGGCCTCGATTTCTCTCGCGGCTCATTGTGTTCTGGCAAACCGGCAACCTTGATCAGGCTCACCAGGTTGCCTTCCACTTCGGCAACCAGATTAATCACTCGGGTGATGATCTGGCCGGTCAGATCCTGAAAATCCTGCGCCATCAGCACATCATTCAAATGCCCCTTGAGCGTGCTGAAACCCTCCGACTGGGTCAGAAGAAAGCCATCAATTTCCTTGCTCAACTTACGAAAACCCTCAGCATCCATTTCCCGCTGGGTAAACTGACGCCAGCTTTCCAGTATGCTGACAGCCTGTTGTTCCATGTTTTCACAAATGGGAACAGATGCCTCCACCGCCGTCAGCGTCCGATCGGCGGCATCAGCGGTCTTGGTAATCACAAAATTCAGCCGCTGACGGGCATCGGGAATATCATGATGGGTCATGTCCGTAATACGATCATCCATGCCAAAAGCGCTGATAGCATCATGCAGTTCGCGGGTCAGTTTACCGACTTCCTGATATAATGCGTTTTCACGAATATCCGTGAGATCATCAATAATTTCTTTTGTGCCTTTCTCGTCATCCGCTTTAATACAGGCTTGCAAATCACGGGCCCGGGCGAGATTATCTTCATTCACTAACGCATCATTGCTCATTTCGCTGTCGCTCCTTTTTTCCTACGCATTCAGCCGTTCAAATATTTTCTCCAGCTTTTCCTTTAGCGTTTGCGCCGTGAAAGGCTTAACGATATAACCATTAACCCCGGCCTGGGCGGCCTCGACGATCTGCTCCTTCTTCTGTTCTGCGGTAACCATGAGCACCGGCAGTGATGCCATATTTTCATCTGCCCGTACGTGCCTGAGCAGATCAATACCCTGCATACCCGGCATGTTCCAGTCGGTCACCAGCAACTCAAATTTGCCCGTCTGTAACATCGGCAAAGCGGTGGTGCCGTCATCGGCTTCCTCCGTGTTGGTAAAGCCCAGATCACGCAACAGGTTTTTGATAATGCGCCTCATGGTAGAGAAATCATCTACAATGAGGATCTTGATATTCTTGTCCACTCGTTTTCTCCACTTGGAATTGGCGTTAACTGAACAATCCGCTCCTGCAGATTGACCTGGCGAATTCTATAAAGTTTATCGGCCACATCCTCAGCTAACTTAAGTTCGTGTTTTAAAAATATTTCTATCGGCCGAAAGCAGTTAATCGCTTAAGAATCAGCCGATTTCGGCTATCTGAAGCTGAATGCAGGGATTTCATTTCCCGAGCTGCAAGCTGGCCCTATAAATTCAGGCACCCGCAAAACCAGCCGTCTTGACTTAGGAAATCGGGGCTAAAAAAAGCCCCGCACCGGCGGGGATCCATATCGGGTTGAGGAGAGGCATGGCGTCTCCCCAGGATTTTTTTGCGCTTAGCAATTATCCGTGCGTGCGGCCATTCTGGCCTGCAGACGAATCACCGCCTGGCTATGGATCTGGCTGACGCGGGATTCGCTCACACCCATCACCGCGCCGATTTCGCGCAGGTTCAGTTCTTCATCATAGTAAAGTGCCATGACCAGACGCTCCCGTTCAGGCAAACCCGCAATGGCCTCGGCCACCACCCGCTGAACGTCTTCACGTTGCAAACCATCGAGAATACCGGGTCCGCTGTCAGACATATTATTCAACATGGACTCTTCACCGATGCCCATATCCTCGAAACTTAATACCTTGTGGTAACTGTTGTCCTGCAGGATCTTGTAATACTCATCCAGATCCATGCCCAGGTTTTCGGCAATCTCCGTGTCGCGAGCATCACGCCCCTGGCTGTGTTCGATTTCCCGCACCGCCTGCGCCACCATGCGCGCCTTACGATGTACCGAGCGCGGCGCCCAGTCATTCTTGCGGATTTCATCTAACATGGAGCCTCGAATACGAATGCCGGCATAGGTTTCAAAACTCGCTCCCTGGCGTTCATCATAATTGCGTGATGCTTCCAACAACCCTATCATCCCGGCCTGAATCAAATCTTCCAGCTGCACACTGGCAGGCAGTTTGTTAATCAGGTGACAGGCGATACGTTTAACCAGAGGTGCATGTTGTTCAACCATATCATCGAGAAAATTCGGCTGGCTAGCCGCGTACATTGCAATGCCGTTCATGGCATGACCTCCGCATCTGTCAAGTTGCCTTGTACCAAACGTTCAATAAAAAATTCGAGATGGCCACCGGCGCTCGTCGGTATCGGCCATTTGTCTACTTTTCCCGCCAGCGTCCGAAAAGCCATCGAAGCCTTGCTGCGCGGATAAGCGTCAACGACGGGACGCTGTTTGCGAATCGCTTTGACGACAAATTCATCATCGGGAATAAAGCCGACGTAATCCAGCGCCACATCCAGAAAGCGATCCGTTACCCGGGTAATCGTGGAATACAGTTCACGCCCCTGCTGTGCGCTTTTCACGCGATTGCAGAGAATCCGAAAACGAAACAGGCCATACTCACGGTTCAGCACCTTGATCAAGGCATAGGCATCCGTAATGGAAGCCGGCTCGTCATTCACCACCACCAAAACATCCTGCGCCGCGCGACTGAAGCTAATCACGCTGTCGGTAATTCCGGCAGCCGTATCCACCAGCAGCACATCAAGATGGTGATTCATTTCACTGAAGGCCTGAATCAAACCTGCATGTTGGGAGGGACTGAGTTCGGCCATGCTCTGCACACCGGAGGCGGCAGGAATAATGCTCATATTACCGGGACCATGCACGATCACGTCATCCAACTGTTGTTCACCTTCAATGACATGATTCAGCGTATATTGCGGATGCAGGCCCAACAGGACATCGATGTTGCCCAGTCCCAGATCGGCGTCCATAATCGTGACCCGCTTACCGGCGTTGCTGAGCGCCATGGCCAGGTTAACGGAGACATTGGTCTTGCCAACCCCGCCCTTGCCACTGGTCACGGTAATCACCCGCACCGGAGTTTTTTGCTTCGGCATACGCTGGATGCTCGTGGCCGCCATCCTACTAATTGGTTCAACCATTTGCATTGGCAAGCATCCCTCCAACGGTCAGGGAAACAGGATCATCCCCTTCAGGTGATGTCAGCTTCTGCATAATTGCGACGCTGCGGCTGACCAGCGAATGGGGCCTCGCCCGATGCAAATCTTCGGGCACCTGCTGACCATCGCTGATCCAGGCCACCGGCATAGACTGTTCGATAGTTACCGACAACGTTCCACCAAGGCTGGTGGTTTCGTCCAGTTTGGTCACGACCGCACCGGCCAGTGGAATTTTATTAAAGGTCCGGGCGACGTCTTCCAGTACCCTGCGCTGGCTGTTGGCCGCCAACGTCAAATAGATCTGCACCTCACGGCCTCCCCCTCGGGCGCCATCGGTAATCATGGATAACTGCTTGTTGAGCTTCATATCGCGCTGGCTCATGCCCGCGGTATCAATCAGGATCAGGCCCTTGTCGGCAAAACCATGTATCAGGCTTTTCAGGGTTTGCGTATCCCCAGCGACGCGCATAGGCACGCCCAGGATCCGAGCATAGCTGCGCAATTGTTCATGTGCGGCGACACGATTGTTGTCCGTGGTAATCAGCAGAACTTTTTGCGGTCCATGCCGGAGGGTGTAACGGGCGGCCAGTTTGGCAACAGTGGTGGTTTTGCCCACGCCGGTCGCACCCACCAGGGCTACAATGCCCCCCTGTTCAAGAATATCCTGTTCCACTACCGGCAGACGTTTGGCAATCCGCGCCAGTGCGCAGCGCCAGTTCTTTTCAATCTCATCATTTTCATCACACTGGGCGGCAATATCACGCGCCAGCACCGGACTTAAACCCAGTGCCAGCAGACGTTGAAGCAAACGGGCGCGTAGCGGGTGATAACGGGTTTCCTGACCCCAGGCCAGACCGGAAAGCTGGTTGACCAGCAGGCCGCGCAAGGATTTCAGCTCTTCTTGCATGGCCAGGATGCTGGGTTCCTCCGACCAGTTATGGGCGCTGGTCTGTGTCTCTGTTTTGGTGGCCTGTTGCGGGGCTGGGGATTCGTTGATAAGAGGTTCGCTTATAAAAGGTGTTTCCCTGAACCCCGTATTTTGAAGATCAACTTCGTCTTCATCCTTCATTTCGGGAAGTCTGAAATCGGGAGCGGCAAACGCGGGTTGCCGGGGCTGATTCGGGCGGCGATTCAGTGCCGCTTCGGAGTAGACGTCGGGTAAGCCCTCATGCGCGTCGCGCTCACTGCCAGGCGCGGATACTGTTTCTTCCGCATCCGCAGAGGCCACCATTTCTGGACCTGCCGCCTCGATCTTGCTCCTGTCATCACGGCTGCCTGCCGATACAGCTGGTACGGGTGAATCCAGCAGGCTTTCGTCATAATCAATCGCAGCGATGATTTCCACGCCATCAAGAGCGCGGCGATTGGACAGAATGACAGCATCCGCGCCCAATTCCTCACGCACTTTGCGGATCGTGCTACGCATGTCTTTGGCGTGAAAGCGTTTAATCTTCATTTTATCCTGTTTCCTGTTTGTTTCAGGCTGATGAGCGGATTCAGCTTATCTCAGCCTGTTGGCCCACCGTCGCAATTATTTTTATTTGCTTGTCACTGGGTATTTCGTTGTAAGCCAGCACATGCAATGACGGTATGGTATGTCGCACAAAACGGGCAAGCATGGCACGTATGGCGGCTGAAACCAGTAAAACTGCCGCCTGTCCTGAAACTTCCTGTTTCTGTGCGCTGTCTGTGAGCGCCGTATGCAGGCGTTCCGCCAGTCCCGGTTCCACTCCGATTGCGCCTCCTTCGCTTGCCTGCACAGTTTGATGCAACAACTGTTCCAAATTTGGATCCAGCGTAATGACGGGCAGTTCGGCCCCCATCCCATTGATTTGCTGGACAATCAGACGCCCCAACGCTACCCGGGTAGCGGCAGTGAGAACGTCAGGGTCTTGACTCCGACTGCCATGTTCCGCCAGAGTTTCGGCAATACTACGAATATCCCGGACAGGCACGCCCTCCTGCAGCAGATTTTGCAGCACTTTTACGACGACCCCCAGACTGAGGGTATCGGGCACCAGATTTTCCACCAGTTTAGGTGCGCTGGCCGCCAGTTTGTCGAGCAAATGCTGGACTTCTTCATGGCCCAGCAGCTCACTGGCGTGATCCTGTAATAACTGACTGAGATGGGTGGCCACCACGGTGTTGGCGTCCACCACCGTATAACCCATGGTCTGAGCCTGATCCCGCTGTGTCGGATCAATCCACAGTGCATCCAGTCCGAAGGCCGGATCCTGGGCGGCTAGCCCTTCGATTTTGCCGAACACCTGGCCGGGGTTGATGGCCATTTCCTTGTCAGGAAAAATTTCCGCCTCCCCCACGGTCACCCCCATTAGCGTAATACGGTAGCTGGTGGGCGGCAGTTCCAGATTGTCGCGGATATGCACGGGCGGAATCAGGAAGCCCAACTCCTGCGACAGTTTTTTGCGTACCCCCTTGATGCGGCTCATGAGCTGCCCTCCCTGCTCCTTGTCGACCATAGGAATGAGGCGATAGCCCACTTCCAGGCCGATGGCATCTACGGCGGTCACATCATCCCAGCTCAGATCCCGGGCTTCCGGTTCGGCCTGGGCAAGCGGTTCGACGGCAGTTTCTGCCGGACCTTGCTTGCGCCGGTGAATAAACCAGGCTATGCCTCCGCAGCAGAATGACAGGCTCAGGAAAGCCACGTTGGGCATGCCGGGAATCATGCCCATCACCCCCAGAATGATACCGGTCACCACCAGTGAACGCACATTGCCAAACAACTGGTGCAGCACCTGGGCGCCCATATCCTGGGAGCTGGATACCCGGGTGGTGATGATGCCGGCGGCGGTTGACAGTAGCAGTGCCGGGATTTGGGCCACCAGACCGTCACCGATCGTCAGCAGCGTATAAACCCGGGCCGCGTCGGAAAAACTCAGACCATGTTGCAAGGTGCCAATCAACAAACCGCCGAAAATATTGATAAACAGGATTAGAATACCGGCAACCGCATCACCCCGCACAAACTTGCTGGCGCCATCCATAGACCCGTAAAACTCCGCCTCGGCGCTGATTTCTTCACGCCGAAGGCGTGCTTCATCCTGCTCGATCAAACCCGCGTTCAGATCTGCATCAATCGCCATCTGTTTACCCGGCATGGCATCCAGAGTGAAGCGCGCGCTGACTTCGGAAATACGTGTGGCACCCTTGGTGATGACCACAAAGTTGATAATCACCAAAATGATAAAGACGATGATCCCCACTGCATAATTACCGCCGATAACAAAGTCACCGAACGCCTTAATCACCTGCCCGGCGGCCCCCGCGCCCGTGTGGCCTTCCAGGAGAACCACGCGCGTGGACGCCACGTTCAGAGCCAGACGCAGCAAGGTACTGATCAGGAGCACGGTTGGAAACAGGGAAAAGTCCAGGGGGCGCAGGCTATAGATAGTCACCAACAATACGATTAATGCCAAAGCAATATTGAAGCTGAAAAAGATATCCAGCATGAAGGGCGCCATCGGCACCACGATCATCGACATCATGACCATCAGCAGCAGGGGCGCACCGAGGCCCTTGGCAGTGATAGATTTTAATGAATTCAGAACTGCAACGTGTTCAGCCATAACATTTCACTTTGGTTCAGGAATCAAACTGCATATCATCCGGTATCGGAAGGTTGTTCATCCGATGGGGTTTGCCTGCGCCATAGCCCTGGGTTCGCCCACGACGCTTGCCAGCACGTTTCAACTGGAAAACATAGGCCAGCACCTGAGCCACGGCCAGATACAGTCCTGCCGGAATCTCGGCATCAATTTCGGTCGTGTGGTGCAGCGCGCGCGCCAGTGGCGGGGCTTCCAGAATCATCACATCATGCTCACGCGCGATATTGCGGATCTGGATCGCCATCAAATCCGCACCCTTGGCCAGCAGCACTGGTGCCGGCATGGTTTCAGGATCATATTTCAGCGCCACGGCATAGTGTTCCGGGTTGGTCACCACCACGTCAGCATTGGGTACTTCCGTCATCATTCGCCGCTGCGCCATTTCCTTCTGTAGCCGGCGCACCCGGCCACGCACCTCCGGATTACCTTCATTTTCCTTGTTCTCATCCCTGATTTCCTGGAAGGTCATTTTCAGTTGCCGGTTGTGATCCCATAACTGAAACGGTACATCGACCGCCGCCAGCAGAATCAGGCTTGAGGCAATAACCAGAAAACCCCGTAGCAACAGGTGCATGGTATGCGCCAGCGCCAGCTTGATCGGTTCGTGGGCCAGCGCAAGATACTGATCCAGCTGATGGTAGAGGAAGGTCACCGCAATGGCGCCAATCATCATGAACTTCGCCAGGGTCTTGAGTAATTCCACCAGCCCACGCCAGGCAAAGAGGCGCTGCATGCCCTTGATGGGATCCAGCTTTTCCCATTTGAATGAAATCGCTTTGCCACTAAAGTTAATGCCCCCCATGATCAGGGGTCCGGCAACCGCAGCCGCAGTGACAACGATAAAAAATGGCATCAGTCCCCAGAGCGCATCCAGCATGGACGACTCAAGCAGCCGTATCATCGCGCCGGGATCGAAAATATTAGCCCGGCTCATATGCAAATTCTGGCGAAACAGATGGCCCAGAGTCGTCACCAGCGCCGGTCCCAGTACCAGCAGGGCAATGCCGGAACTCAGCATCATCAGCATGGTGTTGAGTTCACGTGAATGGGCAACCTGGCCCTTCTCCCGCGCCTGCTGTTTTCGTCGGGGTGTGGGGTCTTCTGTGCGCTCCTGGCCGCTGTCTTCTGCCATACCTACAGCCCCCCAAGCAGTTGGCGCAACAGATCATAGGTGCCGTTAAACAGCACACCTGTACGCGACACAATGCCAGGCAGGGTAACCCATACCAGGGCGAAACCCAGAATCATGCTAATGGGAAATCCAATCGCAAAAATATTCATCTGCGGCGCGGCACGGGTCATGATGCCAAAGGCGATGTTTACCACCAGCAAAGACGCAATAGCAGGCAGGGCAATACTCAACCCCCCCGCAAAAATCTGGCTGCCCCAGTCTGCCAACCTCTGGAACTCAACGGCCTGCAAACCATTAGGACCAATCGGAATCAGGGTGAAACTGTCACGCAGAACCTGGATCAGAACAAGGTGTCCGTTGAGCGCGAGATAGATCAGGATCGCAAACAACACATAGAACTGGCTCAACACTGGCGCCTGGGTGCCATTTTGCGGATCCACCATCAGAGAAAACCCCAGCCCCATCTGCATGGCGATAATCTGGCCGCCGGTAATCACCGCACTGAAAGCCAGTTGTACCGAAAAGCCCATCACCACGCCGATCAGGATCTGCTGCACGATGATCAAAAAACTCAGGGGACTGAAAACATCAATCGCCGGAACCGGCGGTAAAAGAGGGGCGATGATCACGGTCAGCGCCAACGTAATCACCAGTTTGGCGCGGGCAGGCACCGAGCGAGCGCCAAATACCGGTGCGGCCATCACCATGCCCCCAATACGGAACAGTGGCCAGAGCCAGCTACCCAGGATTGCCGTAATTTCTGCGCTGCTGAAGTGCATACTTCAGCCTATCAGGTTAGGTATATTAAGAATCAGGTTATGCGTGTATTCAATCAACATACGCAACATCCAGGGACCGGCAACCATCAGGGTAAGAATAGTAATGACCAGTTTGGGAATAAAACTCAGAGTCATTTCATTAATCTGGGTGGCCGCCTGAAACATGCTTACCAGCAGACCCACCACCAGAGCCGGAACTAGAACGACGACCACCAGCAACAACACCAGTTCCATAGCATGACTGAAAATATCAAGAACGCTTGCCGGAGTCATATCTCATCCTTACATATAAAAGCTGGAAGCCAGGGTACCCATAACGAGGCTCCAGCCATCCACCATTACGAACAACATCACCTTGAAGGGTAATGAAATGATCATCGGTGAGAGCATCACCATACCCATGGACATGAGCACACTGGCCACCACCAGATCGATGATCAAAAAGGGAATAAACAACAGGAAGCCAATCTGGAAGGCTGTTTTTAACTCGCTGGTAACAAAGGAAGGTACAAGCACCGTAAAAGGCACGTCATCTTTTGATTTAAAAGCATCATAGCCCGCCATTTCACCAAACATTTTGATGTCACTCTCGCGGGTCTGGTTGAACATGAATTTACGTAGCGGCACCGCCGCACTCAGCGCCGCATCCTGCAGGTTCATTTTGTTATTAAGATAGGGTTGCAAAGCACGAGTATTGATCTGGGTGAAAACCGGTGCCATGATGAAAAAAGTCAGAAATAATGACAGGCCGATCAGTATCTGTGATGACGGTGCCTGCATCAAACCGATAGCCTGACGCAGAATAGCCAGAACAATGATAATCCGGGTGAACGATGTCATCATCATCATCGCCGCAGGCAAAAAAGTGAGTGCTGTCATCAGGAACAGCGCCTGGATACTCAAGCTATAGGTCTGCGTGCCGTTACTGGCTGTGGTTACCGTCAGGGCCTGCAAACCCGTTGCAGCAACCGCTGCATCCAACGGCCAGGCGAGCAGGATCAACAGTGGCACAAGACGCAGAAAAGTCAGGCGCATTATCTCGCCGCCTTCTGTTTCAAAACAGCATTAAGCTTGTCGACAAACCTGTGGCCAGAGGCGGTGACGGTGGCCGTTACCACGGGCTTATCAAACACATGCAGAGCTCGCACGCTGCCCGGCGCGACTCCCAGCAACATTTGTGTGTCCCCCACCTGCACCAGCACTGCACGTTCACGCTGTCCCAGTGACACGCCGCCCAGCAGTTTCATCGTGCCCCCCATCACCGACTGCAAGCGTCCCATGCGCCGCATCAACCAGGCCAGGGCCAAAATAAGCAGGACAATAAATACCAGTCCCAGGATCATCTGAATATAACTGGCGGCGCCCAATGCGTGGTCTGTCACGCCCTCAGACTTAAGCGCCCTTAGCCCGTGCGCGGCAGTCGCCTTTTCTTCGGCCGCCTGCGCACTGAAACTTACCAGCAAGGACAAGAAAATATAGTACCAGGCGCGGATCATGAGAGCTTCTTTACCCGTTCAGCCGGGCTGATAATATCCGTCAGACGAATGCCGAATTTTTCATTCACCACCACCACTTCGCCATGAGCGATCAGGGTGCCATTGACCTTGACATTCAACGGTTCACCGGCCAACCGATCCAGTTCCACCACCGAGCCCTGATTCAGATGCAGCAGATTACGAATATTCATTTTGGTAGAACCGATTTCCATGGAAACCTCGACCGGCACATCAAGAATGACATCCAGATTAATTTCCTTACCTGAACCGGTTCTGACACTGGTGTCTTCCAAAGGATCCAGGGGCGCGGGCTGCACGTCGGGCGCGGGCATATCCGCGCCTGCGTCTGAGGTTTCAGTTTCAGGAGCCGCATCGGATTCCGATTCTGCATCCTCATCGAGGTTCGCATCAGGTACATCACCGGCTTCGGCCATGGCTTCTGCCCACTCATCCATTACTTCGCTATCATTTGATTCTGAATCACTCATTATTCTGTTCCTCTAAATAACTGTTCCTAATACCCATCCAGTTTAGAAATTACCGTTCGTCCTGAGCCTGTCGAAGGAAGCCTGTCGAAGGAAGCCTGTCGAAGGAAGCCTGTCGAAGGAAGCCCTTCGTCTCTGCTCAGGAGACCCCCTGTCGAAGGACAAGAAGATTAAGCACTCAATTTTCAGCATTTCCACGTTCATGGTTCGACCCTTCAACGCACTCAGAACTTCACCACGAACGTGAAAA
>CAZQVV010000046.1:0-19977 GCA_964596835.1 uncultured Thiohalophilus sp.
TTTTCAGCATGCCTGATACGAAATATATTAACCTGGCCTTTGGTGGTTAATGCCATACTTATGCAACGATTAATATTAGCCAGCCTCGGCTCATAACGAAAGGACGACGACATGGATAACAAGAACCTTTTCAGCCCCCTCCAGTTGGGCCCCTCTACCCTGACCAATCGCATTGTTATGGCGCCCATGACACGTAACCGGGCGGCGGAGGGGAACATTCCTCAGGAGATAAACCGGCTTTACTACGAACAACGCGCCAGCGCGGGACTCATCATTACCGAAGGTGCGCAGATTTCCCCTCAGGGGGCAGGGTACCCGTTTACACCCGGCATCTATAACGATGAACAAGTCTCGGGCTGGAAAAAAATCACTGCGGCTGTACATCAGAAGGGCGGGCATATTTTTATTCAACTCTGGCATGTCGGCCGTATTTCACATCCTTCCCTGCAACCTGATAACGCCCTGCCTGTCGCCCCCTCCGCTATCAAGCCTGACGGCGATGCTTTCACCTATAACGGGCCACAGCCCTTTGTGGAGCCTCACGCACTGGAGATCAGTGAAATAAATAACATCGTTGATGACTATCAACAGGCGACCCGGCATGCCCTGAACGCAGGCTTCGATGGCGTCGAAATCCATGCCGCTAACGGGTATCTGATTGATCAATTCCTGCGTGATGGCAGCAATAACCGCACGGATGAATACGGAGGCCCACCTGAGAATCGCAGTCATTTTTTGCTCCAGGTGCTTGAGGCGGTAACAAGTGTCTGTGACCGCCAGCGTGTCGGTGTTCGCCTGTCCCCGCTCAACAGTTTTAACAGCATGCGTGATTCCAATCCGATGACATTATTCAGCTATGTCGTGCAACAACTCAAGCCGCTGAAACTGGCTTATCTGCACGTTCTGGAAGGCAGCATGTCACCCCTCCCCGAAGGCGATGAAACAGTCGATCATAAAAAACTGGCGGCGCTTTACGAGGGTATATACATGGCTAACCATGGCTATGACAGGCAAAGCGCCGATGAGGCGATAAAGCGCGGAACGGCTGGTCTAGTTTCATTCGGCATACCGTATATCGCCAATCCGGATCTTGTTGAACGGTTTAAAGCCGATGCCCCGCTGAATACGGCGGATCAGGCCAGCTTTTATGGCGGGGATGAAAAAGGCTATACCGATTATCCTTTTCTGCCCTCCTGAGCGTGCGGGCCAAACAGCAGGAATCCTGGAGACAACCCTGGGACAACAAAGGGAAGTCTGCCAAACTCATTCACAAAGCGATACCTCAATGGGCGCGCTCTGGGTACAGCCCACCTGAACCATGACCGAGGGCACAGGAAAGGCCTCCAGATATTCTTCCGGCAGTCCCAGCAACTGCTGCGAAAAAGCGTCGGGAGCAAATAGCATAGGAATGATATTGTTGTAATAAGCAGCATTGGGGGTCATGCGCAGGGTATTCAGTTCACGTTTCAAATAGCCCAGTTCGATGAGTGAATGAATCAAATCGGCAAAAACCACGTCCAGATCTACCCCGTACTTGCGAAGAATGGAATCCAGATCAATTTGGGTGAAGCGCAACTGACTGGAGACTTCCCGGATTAGCTCCATCTCGGCAGAGAGATGATCAACCGTCACAATCGGCAAACGCCCCTCATCAATGGCCAGGTAATAGGATTTAAGCGCTGGGTAGTTCTGGTAGGGCGTGCGCGGGGTGTAGCCCTGTGCAGCAACGCCAAGTGACACCAGACTCAGGTTGTCCCAACGGCGCACCTGATGACGATAGGAGGATTGACCGGGTATCGCATAAACATTCTGCAATATCTGGCGATAGCCCTTGCGAAACAGAAACTGATCCGCTTCGGAAAATATACGAATCTTGTCCTCATAAGATTCATCCTTCGGCGGCAGGCCTATTTCCTTGCTCTTGTTATCCCGCTGTCTGTCCAGCGCATAAATCGACAGACTGGGTACGCCAAGATCATAAAATTTCTGCAAGCTATCCTGTAGTGCATGCTCGGATTCATTTTCAAAGCCGTACATGGTATCGACGTTGACATTGCCAATCAGCGCCAGCGCAACATCCAGTTCCTTCAGCGCCTCATCAACGGAGTAGTGGCGGTTCATGCTCGCCAGCAACTTTTCATCCAGCGTTTGAATGCCGTAACTCAGACGGTTGATGCCCAGTGAGGTCAACAGCTCGACTTTCCTGCGGGGTAAGGTGCCTGGAGAAGACTCTATGCTGATTTCCACATCATCAGCAAGATTGAAATATTTATTAATGCCTTCAAATAATTTAGCCAGCAAATGATCGTCCAGGAAAGTTGGCGTACCCCCGCCAAAATATATCGACTCACATTTTTTATCCTGCATGACCTCGGCATACATTTTCATTTCCCGGAGCAGATAATCAACATAGCGATCGGCTTTTTCGATGCCCCGTCCCGGTATGATTGTGTAGTAACAGAAACTGCACAGGCTTTTGCAAAATGGACTGTGAAGATACAGGCTGAAGGCATCCGGGATAACAGAAGCATGCCTGAACAAATCATTGACCGATGCCGGAGGTTCAGACTTGTTCAGGAGCGGCGGCGGAAAGGCCCAGTCGAAACAGGGATAAAAATCATTCTCGATCCTCAGGCTTGTTGATAACCGCCCAGCCAACCCGTCAGGATCCAGCGGCTGCAGCAGCCCCACTGTTTTACGGCCAATTTCAGGCATCCGGTTCAGACGCGAACGCTTATTGAAACTTACACTATAGGATTTCATTCCAACTCCTCCTTGTTGTCACAATTTGTAATAAATACAGGAACATGCTTTTAATAAACGAAGCTAATGCTGACGGGCTCTGCTGTCAAGTGCAGGGTTCCGGAAGCGTCTTATCTATTCCGCGCGACTAACCCTAACCTGGATAAACCACAAGATAAGTACCTTCACGAAATTATTTTCTACAAAATGCGCAGAAAATTATTTCTAAGGTACTAAGAAACACACCGATATTACTTAACGTTTGAGCGCAGGAAGGCTAAACTCGCCAATCCTGCTATGACCGATTTATACTGTAGAAAAACAGATATTAAGAAAATGATAAAACGCCTGACTCTGATCCGCCACGCCAAATCATCATGGGATGACGCCCATCTGTCCGACCATGCGCGAGGCCTGAATGAACGCGGACGGCGCAATGCACTACGCATGGGAGAGACCTTGGATGCGCGGAACATAAAATTTGATCTGGTATTATGCAGTAGTGCAACGCGCGCAAGAGAAACGCTGGCTCTGTTGCGTAAGCAGCTTGAAATTGAAGATGATGCCGTTAATTATCTTAATGATCTTTACTGTGCGTCTGCGCCAACCCTTATCGAACTCATCCAGAAAGTGGATAATGACAAAAATAATATCGCTATTGTTGCGCACAACCCCGGTCTGGAGGATCTGGCTGCTATGCTGATCAAGAACAATGAAACGTTCGTCACCTGTAGCATGTTGCAAATTGAGTTTGAGGTGGATAGTTGGAAACAGGTAGATACAGTAACCGGGAGGCAAACACTGTTCCTGTCTCCGAAAATGCTGTAAGGCATTCAGCAAAGTAGGGTGGGCACGGCTTTTGTGCCCACGCAGAACATCAAAAGATGAGCATACCTCATGAGGGTAGAAGTTTTGAGCGTGAAAACAGGTATCGCGTGGGCACAAAAACCGTGCCCACCCTACCGTGCTCAGCGAAACGGTTTATTAATCGTTAAGATTTAATTTTGAAAAATAAATCACTCCGAACCCTTAAACGCCTGCCACAGTCATTTGTTCAATTAGCCATGAACCGGTACACAGGTTGCCACGCGTATCCACATCGTTAGCCACGGCGACCAGGGTCATATACATATCCTGCAGGCGGCCGGCCAGGGTAAATTCTTCAATCGGATATTGAATCTCGCCATTTTCAATCCAGAAACCACTCGCGCCACGCGAGTAATCGCCGGTGACAATGTTGACGCCCTGGCCCATGACTTCGGTGACCAGAATGCCGCGATCCATTTTTTTCAACAATTGCACCTGACTCAGATCATCATGGCTGATAAACACGTTATGCGTGCCACCGGCATTGCCGGTGCTTTGCATACTCAGACGCCGGGCGCTGTAGCTGTCCAGCACGTAGCTTTGCAGTTCTCCACCGTTAAGCAGATCCCGGGCGCAGGTCGCCACACCTTCACTGTCAAAGGGCGCACTGCCCAATGCTGCGATAAGGTGCGGGCGTTCGTCGATGCGAATGCGGGACGGAAAGACTGATTTACCCAGATGTTCCAGCAGGAAGCTGGACTTACGATACTGGGCGCTGCCATTGATAGCGCGCACAAAATGCCCCAGCAAACCCCGCGCTACTTCGGCGTCGAACAGCACCGGCACCTGGCAGGTCGAAATTTTTCTCGCACCCAACCTTGCTACGGTATGTTGGGCCGCCAGTTTGCCGACTTCTTCAGCCGCCAGCAGTTTCTCCGGTTCTCTCGAAACCGTGTACCAGCTATCCCGCTGCATCTTGTTATCCTGCTCACCAATGACGGCCACGCTGAGACTGTGACGTGAGCTAGGATACATGCCGATGAAACCGTGGCTATTGCCATAGACCCGAAAACCATCATGACTACTGACACTGGCGCCCTCTGAATTGCTGATCTGCGGGTCGAAACTGCGGGCCGCGTCTTCACATTCCTGTGCTATTTCAATGGCCTGCTCTGCACTCAGATCCCAGTGATGATAAAGATCCAGATCGGGGATATCCGTTGCCATTTGCGCCTTGTCTGCGAGACCGGCATATTCATCCGCCTCAGTATAACAGGCGATGTCACAGGCCGCCTTGACCGACTCCCTGATCGCCTGCGCGCTAAAATCGCTGGTGCTGGCAGACCCCTTGCGTTGACCGAAATAGACCGTAATCCCTAAACCCTTGTCACGATTGTGTTCAATAGTTTCAACCTCGCCCAAACGCACATTAACCGACAGGCCTGCTTCGATGCTTACCCCGGCTTCCGCCGCCGAAGCGCCCAATCGCCGGGCTTCTGCCATCATATCATCCACAATCTGTGACAACTGTGCGCTGTCAAACTGATCGCTTGTTTTTTGTTTTAGCGGGGAAGAACCTGAAGACATTATTTATGTTCCTGATAGTTGAGAGGTTATTTTAAACGGCACAAAAAACCTGAGTGATGAAAACATCAATCCGGAGCCTCGTAAATGGGTTCATATAATACGTCCGGGGAAATAATTTTTACACCGTTTTCAGCATGCCCATCAAGGAGTCTGCTCGCGTTAAATACATTCAGCGCTCACGCCAAAACCACACGTTAAACGTTTCAAGTGATCTGGCCCCTCGATTCTGCAATAATGGTCGGCATGCATAATGGCTTTGACAATCCGGAATCCCCAGCGTCTGATCCCGAGTATGCAGACTGGGATCAGGATGAAGGGGTGAGCAAATCCCAGCTTAAACGCGAGGCCCACAGCCTGACGGAACTGGGGAAAAGACTGGTACAGCTGGACAAGGGCTCGCTGGCGAAAATTCCCCTGCCGGATAATTTGCTGGACGCCATTAATAGCGCTAAAAATATCCGCCAGCACGGCGCGCTGAAACGCCAGTTGCAGTACATTGGCAAACTGATGCGCAAGACCGATCCCGAACCGATTCAGGCGGCCTATGAGGCGGCAACCCATCATTACCGCGCCGATACCCAACAGCTACATGAGATCGAAAACTGGCGGGATCGTCTGCTTGCCGAAGGCGATAGCGCACTGGGTGAGCTGACTGACCGGCATCCCGATGCGGATCGGCAGCATCTGCGCCAGCTTATGCGTTCGGCTAAAAAGGAACGTGAACAAAACAAGCCCCCGCGAGCGGCGCGGGAACTGTTTCAGTACCTTAAGGGGCTAGTGGCTGGTGGCTAGCGGCTGCTCGTCTCTTAATCATGTTGGGCTTCGTTTTACTCAGCCTAACCTACGGGACTGGTGGGTTTTCCCAGCTACCAGCCACTCGCCACTAAATAAGCGTTCCAAATACCCGATCACTTGTGAATTTCCACGTTCGTGGTGAAGTCCTGAGTCCTTCGACAAGGCTCTCCTGAGCAAAGCCGAAGGGCTTCCTTCGACAAGGCTCTCCTGAGCAAAGCCGAAGGGCTTCCTTCGACAAGCTCAGGACGAACGGCAACTCCTGAAGTGCACAGGTATTTGGAACAGATATTTAGCTTCTTAATCAAGTAGAGGTGCCGCCCACGGTCATGCTGTCAATCTTCAGTGTCGGCTGGCCCACGCCGACCGGTACGCTCTGGCCTTCCTTGCCGCACACGCCGACACCGGAATCCAGCGCCAAATCATGGCCGACCATGGAGACCCGGGTCAGTACTTCCGGGCCGTTGCCGATAAGGGTGGCGCCCTTGACCGGCTGCGTGACCTTGCCATTTTCGATCAGGTAGGCTTCGCAGGCTGAAAAGACAAATTTGCCGGAGGTGATATCGACCTGCCCACCGCCGAAGTTCACCGCGTACAACCCTTTTTCAACTGAGGCAATAATCTCGGCCGGATCCTGATCGCCTGCCAGCATGTAGGTATTGGTCATGCGCGGCATGGGCAGGTGAGCATAGGATTCACGCCGACCGTTGCCAGTGGAGGCGACGCCCATTAATCCGGCATTGAGCTTGTCCTGCATGTAGCCTTTGAGAATGCCGTTTTCGATCAGCACGGTCTGTTGACTGGGCGTGCCTTCATCATCAATATTCAGCGAACCGCGCCGCCCCGGCATCGCGCCGTCATCAACCACGGTACACAAGGGTGACGCCACCTGCTCGCCGAGGCGACCGGCAAAAGCAGAACTGCCCTTGCGATTAAAATCACCCTCCAAACCGTGGCCGATGGCTTCATGCAACAGCACACCCGGCCAGCCCGGCCCCAGGACCACTGGCATGGTGCCGGCTGGCGCATCCACGGCGTCCAGATTCACCAGCGCCTGACGTACCGCCTCAGAGGCAAACCCCATGGCCCGCTCGTCCTCAATAAAATATTGATAGTCAAGACGCCCACCGCCCCCGGCGCTGGCCTGTTCACGCTTGCCATTCTGCTCGACAATGACGTTGACATTCATACGCACCAGCGGTCGTATATCAGACGCCAGCGTGCCATCACTGGCGGCGATCAGGATCGCTTCATCCACACCTACCAGGCTGACAATCACCTGCTTAACCCGAGGATCAAGCTTACGGGCGTAGGCATCGACTTTCTGTAGCAGGGCGATCTTGTCTTCTGCGGCCAGCGACAGCAGGGGATCAACCGGCAAATAAAGACTATGGCCGTTGTGCTTGCGCCAGCTCTGCACCTGTCCCTGACGGCCGCTGTGCGCAATCGCGCGGGCGGCCTGTGCGGCTTCAGTGAGCGCGGGCAACATGATTTCATCGGAATAGGCAAACCCGGTTTTCTCACCGCTGATCGCACGCACGCCGACGCCCTGTTCGATGTTATGGCTGCCCTCCTTGACGATGCCATCCTCAAGCACCCAGGCTTCGTGGCGACTCAACTGAAAATACAGATCGGCGCTATCCACCGCATGCCCCATGAGCTGATCCAGTACCGATTGCAGATCATTATCATCCAACCCGGAGGGTGCGAGTAAAAGCGTGCGAACGCTATCGAGTGAATTATCTGTCATGAGTGATATCGCAGGGTATTTTTCGATGCTCCAGAACCGGGAAAGTCCGGCGAATGTTTTTTATTCTATCTATATCAATCCCGGCAATCACAAATCCAGAGCCATGATCCAGTTCGTCCTGCACTACACCCCAGGGGTCAATAATCATACTATGGCCATGCGTTTCCCGCCCATTGACATGGTAGCCGCCCTGCGCCGAGGCGACGACATAACAAAGATTTTCAATGGCGCGCGCGCGCAACAACACTTCCCAGTGGGCACGGCCGGTAATCGCAGTAAAGGCAGAAGGAATAGTGAAAATATCAACCTGCTCGGTCAGCATGCGGCGAAACAGTTCCGGGAAACGCAAATCGTAACAGACCGCCAGCCCCAGGCGGCCAAAGGGGGTGTCGATAACCCTGATCCGGTTGTCCGGTTCGGTGGTAGCGGACTCATGGTAGGTCTCCTGGTTTTCTTCCAGCAACACATCAAACAGGTGGATTTTGTCATAACGGCCACGCAGCACGCCCCCATCATCATAAACCAGGCAACTGGCGCGCATGCGCTGTTCGTCTCCTCCAAACAGGGGAATCGTTCCCCCCACCAGCCAGATCCGCTGCTTGTCCGCCTGTTCGCGAAGAAAAGTCTGAATGGGACCCTCACCTTCCCTTTCCCGATGCTTGAGTTGATCGGCATCCTGCATACTCATACAGGCAAAGTTCTCCGGCAGGACCACCATATCCGCACCCGCATCCACCGCCCTGGCGATCAACCGCCCCGCTTCGGTCAGGTTGGCGCTGACGTTGGGGCCTGATGCCATCTGGATGGCGGCAATCTGTTTCATTGCGTTACCACGAGCCTGTTATTTTTCTGCGTAGCATTATTTTTAATCACACTTTTTCCATTTGGGGAAACAACCTCAATTTCGATCACCGTCTGTCTTGAACTACCCGGAATCAGTTCCATCTGCTCGCTGGACACCCCTAACGCCACCAGCCAGCTTTGCAGTTCATTCACCCACAGGGTGCCTTCATCACCGCCCGGATAATGAATCAGCAAATGTGCGCCAGGGTGAACGCGCAACTGCCCGACCGCCAGGACCAGAGGAGGAAAACTGAGCAAATGCGCCGCACTGCGCGGCATAGCCCAGTCCTGCGAACGAATAACAATCGGTGAAGCCTTGCTCTGCAGACTGATGGAAAAAACCACCAGCAATGCCGGAATAACCCATCGAAATCTGCCGAACATAGAACTCAAGATCTGAGATATTCCCACAAAATAATGTTTCCAATTAAATAGATAAAAGGAATATCCGCAAATGAACGCGAATATTTTATGTTGATGTACCTCAGGCACAGAATACAACCATCAATGCTTTTGCCTTTATTGGCGTATATTCGCGTCCATTTGCGGATGGATAAGCTTTTGACTTTTAAAAAACATTCGTGAGGCTACCCCAGGCGCAGGATAGCATATTCCGGCCCATTTTAAGATGGACTGTTAAAACTCGTCATCATCACTCTGAGAAGATCCCTCAGCCGTCTTGAGCTTGTCGAGCCGGGTAATCACGGGCTTCTCCCAGGTTCCGCTCACCTTGTAGCGAATGGCCGTCACATCCTGCAACTCATTGCCGAGAATCTTCTGTATTAACAAAATGGCCGCGCCAATCTGGGGGCCAAACAGCATTCCACCCGCCACCGCCGTCAGGGCATCGCCGCCACGCGGTCTGACCGTTATCAACTGATCAAAATCTCTCTTCACAAGACCGGTGCGACCGCTAGCTGAAATATAGGCCAACGGACTTTTCATCAAATTATTGTCCATGAATGCGTTGCCATCATGGATATTCAGAGTCCCATTAATACTGTCAAAATGCAGCCCCTTACCAAAGATATCACTGAAATCCAGCATCAGCCGCCGCGGTAGCGCGGCCAGGCTGAACAGACCCAGGAGACGACCGCCCGTACCCGGCTCGACGTTGACAATGGAACCATCCTCTACGGTATATTTTAACTTTGATTTAATGTTCGACAGGCTGATCCCCATGGGCGACCCCGGCCAGTGGAGCGAACCCTCAAGCGTGGTTTTCCCCCCTTTGAATATGGCCGAGAAACCCAGCGATGACAACATTTTGCCCAGATCCGGACTCTCAAGTTTTACCTGCATCGAACTCAAATCCTGGTTTGGCCCTTGCACCCATTCACCACTGGCCTGCACATTGAGTTGCTTACCCTGCAAGCGGAGGGAGTCAAGGTGAATCCCTTTACGAAATTTAAGCCGGGAGGTATGAACCGCCAGGCGGCCAATCGGCACATCATCATAGGACAGCTTGTTAATCGAACCTTGAATAAGTGGAAATAGATCGGCATCCAGCGTGGCAGACGGTTCCTCAGTGGTAGCGGGAGTTGATTCATCGGTTACCGGTGCAAGTTGCAGTGAGGCCATGTCAAAAACCAGGGGCAACGAAATAAAGGAATGCCTGGCTTTGTTATCACCCCCCAGCGCATCAAGCCAGGGCGTCAGACTGAACATCGACAGGCTGCCACTCACCAGCAGGCTCGGGCTATCCGGCAAATGTCCCTTTCCCGCCCCAAAATGAACATAGGCTTTCAATGGCCGTAGCGACTTTGCCTTCGTATCCAGAACCACCGCGCCTGAAACATAACCTTTTGAGCGGGCATAGAGCATCGTCCGCCCGGCGTGCCCAAAGTGAACCTCCAGCAGGGTATCGCGCGGTTCATCTTTTGTCTTGCCCAGGGGCTGGGGCAGGTTTATTTGCACACCTTTCAGTTGTGACTGGATTTGCAGTACCGGCACTGCCGTGGCCTGCGCCTTACGCGGAATAGACAGACTTGCGCGCCAGTCAGTGAGGCCCTTGATGGGTACCGAAGCCGGCAAACCAAACTTCTGCGCCAGATGGCGACTGTCGATCTTCCCTTTCGCCTCAATAATGACCGCCCCGCCTTTATCGTTGTCTTGCGTATGAATATCAAGCAGAGCTTGCCCCCCCATAATCCGGGCTTGAATCCCCGTGGCGGACAGCTTCTCCTCGGTAAAATTGATACTGCCGTTAATCGCCTTTATATCCACGCGATCATCCAGCATCAGAATCTCGGCATTATCGAAATGCACCTTCCCGTTAATCGCCTGCGGTCGCGTTTTGCTGACTTCTTCACTCAATGGTATGGAAAGATCGAGTTCAATCCTGCTCTTGCCGTGATAATGAAAGCTGTCTATCAGCGACTTCGCCTGCGGCTGAACAGGGCTCTCGACCAGAAAACGCAGCGTATCTTTTAAGCTGCCATTCACCTCACCTTTAATAGTTAAATTCGAATGTCTGAAGTCATCAATGTTAATGCTGGTTGAAGATAATCGACTGTCCAGAATCCGGCCGGAATCCGCCTGAATATCCATGCCCAGTCCGGTAAAGGTGGCATACAGATGAGCATCATGCACCGCCGGCCAGCCATCAAAATAGTCGATGAGCGCATCCTTTGCCTCAAATTTGACCTGAAACTGTCCTTCATGATGCCGGAAAGGAAAATCACCCAGACGCCCCTGAAAAATCACCCCGCCCCGCACTATCCTGCCGGCGACGAGACCCCGATCCAGCCAGTTCACCAGATCCGAAGACATGATACCAACCGGATAATAACGGTAGGCGTGGGCCACATTGGCGTTTTTAACCTGTATCTGTAAATCCATAAAGGGTGAGGCGGCGTTATCCGGAATATCCAACAACACGCGACTGTGCGTTTCAATATCCTCATTTTGCAGTAGAAGATTATCCGTTGAAAGCTGCCACCCCTCTTCATAACGTTGCAGGCTAACGATGCCGGACAGAGCTGAAATTTTCAGGGGTTCACGAAACAGGCGGGGGGAATTTATGACGGCATAGCCGCTGTTCAGGTTCATCGTTATCTGTTTATGTTCGGTGCTGATATCCGCATTGATACCATGCACACCGGGTATATCTTTCCATGAATGAAAGCCTAACTGGGAGACGCGGGCCTGAAGCCCAATATCAGATCTGTCCGGATTGCCGGAAAAACGGAGCTGGAAATTCTCGACATCGGCCGATGGCGCCATGCTTGCCAACATCTGCGTCTGTTGCTTCGACAATAACCCACTATGAAGCAATAGACGGCTGACATTTTCCAGCCGGAACCGATTGGCCTGTATCCGGGTTAGCCGGTAATGTGATGACGCCTGGCGCTGCTGCTGAATGCTGATGCTGGTTTCCGGCCAGCTACCCTGCCCGTCCATGAAATGAAACCGGTTAATATCCAGTGTCCAGCCGCTATCCGCAAAATGGTAATCAAACAGCCCCCCCAGTAATTTAATCTTCAGCGGCTGTTGCATGTCAGGATGCGCAATGCTCAGGTTATAGGCGTTCAGATTACCACTGAGTTCTTTAAGGTGACCCTTGTTCCATTCCCCCCAGAGCTCAAAGTCAGTCACGCCTCCAAGCAGCCGATAATCCCGAATGACCGGCATCATTCCCAGACGCGCCAGATGCACGCCAGTACCATGCAGATACAGTTTTCCACGCCACTCTGAGGGTTTCAGATCCGCCTTGCCCCAGGCATCCAGAGCAAGATCAAAACTGCGGCCCAGATTTTCAGGTAACTTCAACGAGGCCTTGAGTTGATGATGTTCACCCTTGTTATATAGATGAATATTGACATTCTTGAGTATCAGTTCTGGCCGCTTGTGGGCCAGATCAATCCAGATAACCGTGCTGTCCTGAACGCGCAGATCCGTGCGTTGAAGCAGCCAGGCGACAAACTCATCCGAGCCAGCCGCATTGTTCCCTGTTTGGCCAGACCTTTTCAGCTTCATGCCCTTGAAACTGAAGCGCCCATCCTGATGCCGGATGACGGTGATTTCCGCACCCTGGATGGTAAATTCAGCGGGTACGAAAGTCCGGGTTTTAATCGAGCTAATGATATCCGGTTTCAGATCGGCTTCCCTGAAGCTGAAAAGTTCCGTCTTGCCATTGGCGCTCATCAGATGTACGTTTTTTAATACCAGCACCGGCGTCATGCCGTCCAGGCGTGCATCCAGCGCCTCGATATAAACCTGCCGTCCAAGATAGCGGCTCGCCAATTGCTGCAAATCGATACACCAGCTATCGGCCTCAGACACCACCATACGCAGAACTGACATCAACACCGCAAAAGAGAGGATGGTAGCCGCCAGGCTGTAGAAAATAAAACGGCGCAGCCGCCGTAAATAATGAGGCTTTTTTTGCATTAACCGCCCAGGCTACATTAACACGATGTCAAACTGCTCCTGAGTATATTCACTTTCGACCTGCAGCTGAATAGGCTTGCCGATGAAATCCTCAAGCTCAGCGACACTGGTCGATTCTTCATCCAGCAACAAATCGATCACGCTGCACGAAGCCAGCACCAGAAATTTTTTCGTATCAAACTGCCGATCTTCACGCATGATTTCACGAAAAATTTCATAGCAGACGGTTTCCACCGTCATGATGGAACCGCGGCCATTGCAGGTCGGGCAGGTTTCACACAACACATGTTCCAGACTTTCTCGCGTGCGCTTGCGCGTCATTTCCACCAGCCCCAGCGAGGAAACTTCACTGATGTGCGTTTTGGCGCGATCCCGGACGAGGCAGTTTTCCAGCGCCCGCAATACCTGGCGACGATGTTCCCCATCCGACATATCGATGAAATCGATAATGATAATGCCGCCAAGATTACGCAGACGGAGCTGGCGAACGATCGCCTGCGTCGCTTCCAGATTGGTTTTGAAAATGGTTTCTTCAAGCGTGCGGAGCCCGACAAAGGCGCCGGTATTGACATCAATGGTGGTCATGGCCTCGGTTTGATCTATCACCAAATAGCCGCCGGATTTCAACTGCACCTTGCGCTCCAGCGACTTTCTGATTTCATCCTCGACACCGTAGATGTCAAAGATGGGTCGTTCACCGGGATAATAATCGATTTTGCCTTCCAAATCGGGAATAAACTTACTGGCGAATTTCTTTACTTTTTCAAACGTAGCCCGGGAATCGATGCGTACCCTCTCCAGCGCGAGACCACTCATGTCGCGCATGGTGCGCATCGCCAGCGGCATGTCTTCATGAATCAGGCTACCGCTTTCAGCGGTGGCCGATTTTTCCTGAATGGAGCGCCACATTTTTTGCAGAAAACGCATATCGTTATAGATATCTTCATCCGATATGCCTTCCGCCACCGTTCGAATAATATAACCGCCGGGATCGAATTCATCCCGGTATTGGTTAATAATGTTTTTCAGACGCGGTCGCTCACTTTCTTCATCAATTTTCTGTGATACGCCAATATGATCGGCGCCAGGAATATAAACCAGGTAGCGGGCAGGAATAGAAATCTGTGTCGTCAGGCGCGCACCCTTGCTGCCCATGGGATCCTTGACCACTTGCACAATAGTATCCTGCCCTTCGCGCAGCAGTTGCATGATGGTCTCCGGCACCCGCTCGCTTTCGGCCTGCGCCTGCTCACCATTGCGCGGGGGATGCGGGTTGAGAATATCCGAGACATGCAGGAAGGCAGTACGCGCCAGTCCCACATCCAGAAAGGCCGCCTGCATCCCTGGGAGGACGCGGCAGACTTTACCCTTGTATACATTGCCCACCAGACCGCGGCGTTGCGCCCGCTCGATATGGACTTCCTGTAACACGCCATTTTCCACATAGGCCACCCGCGTCTCCTGCGGCGTTACATTAATTAATAATTCTTCGCTCATGTCGGTCGTCCGAAAAAATTAGCCAGGCATGAACCATTCAATACCTGTTTTTTGAATCTGGTCAACACGGGTGGACCACGCCTACCCTGATCATCTATTTGTTTTTTTGCGGACAATACCGAATTCAATTTCAAACTGCTTCAGCAGAGCCGCCGTTTCAAACAGCGGCAGGCCCATGACGCCCGAATAGCTGCCGTCCAGTCGGGTGATAAAAATAGCCCCCCTTCCCTGTATAGCATACGCGCCCGCCTTGTCGTGGCATTCACCGCTATCCCAGTAAGCTTCACGCAAAGCCCGGTTCAACGGATCGAAGCAGACCCGGCTGACGTTCACTTTTACGGCTTCCGTTTGTGCCACCAGCGCAACGGCGGAATACACCTCATGGCAACGACCAGACAGCTGCATCAGCATGGCCAGACCCTCATCACGATCCCGTGGCTTGCCCAGAATGCGCCCTTCCATCACCACCGCCGTATCCGCGCCCAGTACCGGCTTTCTGTTATCCGGCAATAGACTGTTCCAGCCTGCCCGCGCCTTTTCCAGCGCCAAACGCTGCACATAGGCCTGCGGCGACTCACCCGCCTGCACCTCCTCTGCCACATCCTGCCGGATCACTTTATAAAAGACCGCGATTTGATCCAGCAGTTCACGCCGCCGGGGCGAAGCCGACGCCAGGTAGATATCAAAAGATGGTTCCATTTATATTATTCTAGTCTTGCCTCATCGCTCCGTAGGTTGGGTTGAATAAAATGAAGCCCAGCATTGTGCGGTATCCGCTTAACGACCAACAAAAATCCTGTTGGGCTTCATTTTATTCAGCCCAACCTACACCCTTGTCCCTTACTTATGGTAAGGATGGTTTTTTAAAATACTGCTGGCGCGATACAACTGTTCGGCGATAACAATACGCACCAGCGGATGCGGTAAGGTTAAGGGCGACAGTGACCAAGCGGGGTGACCGCGTTTGCGACATTCCGCTGACAGGCCTTCCGGCCCTCCGACTAACAATGCAATATCCTGACCAGACTGCATCCAGCCTGATAACTGTTGCGCCAGCTGTTCGGTTGACCAGGCCTTGCCCAGCACGTCCATCGCAATAACCCGGGAGTTTTTAGGAATGGCGGCCAGCATGCGCTGACCTTCCTGTTCGGTCAGGCGCGCAATATCCATATTCTTGCCGCGCTTGCTCGCAGTAATCTGATGCAGGCTTAAACGGCATTCAGGCGGCATGCGCCGGGCATATTCAGCATAACCCTGTTCCACCCAGTCCGACATGCGCGTGCCCGTTGCAATAAGATGGATCTGCATGGAAATGAATCAGCTACCGTCGGCAGCCGCCGGGCTGTCTTCACCCCAGAGTTTTTCCAGGTTATAGAAATCACGAATCGACGGCTGCATGATATGTACGATGATATCGCCCAGATCGACCAGCGCCCATTCGCCATATTCCTCGCCTTCGGCGCCCAGTGGCGGATGGCCATTTTTCTTCACTGCCATGATCACGCTATTGGCAATCGCTCTGACCTGACGTGAAGTATTGCCGCTGACGATGATCATCAGATCGGTAACGCTGGTCTTGCCCTTGACATCCAGCACACTCAAATCAAGACCCTTGACGTCTTCGATCGCCTCGATCACGACTTCTTTCAGTTCTTCAATTTCTAACATGGCGGTTGGTAAAATTTTTCCTGTTTGATAAGTTCATAAACATTGTCAGGCAGCAAATAACGCGCATCCTTGCCCGCAGCTACCAGTTCGCGGATTCGGGTCGAGGAAATATCCAGCTGGGTCACGGGCAAAAAGACGATCCCTCCCGCCGGGTGCTGCGTCAGGCCCTCGGTCGGCATCTGTCGCAATGCAACCAGCTGAGCCAGCGCAGATCGTGATTCGATTTCACCTTTGCGCCAGCCCGGCCGATGAGTCACTAGCAAATGCGCCAGTTCGGGAATCGCCTGCCACTGATGCCAACTCTCCAGTCCGAGAAAAGCGTCGAAACCGATAATCAGGCACAGGGACCGCTGACCATACTCCGCGCGCAACTCACCCAGCGTATCCACCATAAACGACGGCCCCTTGCGCTGAAGCTCCCGTTCATCAATTCGGAAGGCCGACTGATCTGCCAGCGCCAGCCGCAACATGGCCAGCCGCTGCTGCTGGTTGGCATATGGCGCTTCCCGATGCGGCGGTTCACCACAGGGAATAAAACAAATTTCCGAAAACGGCAATGCCTGGTATACGTCTAGCGCCGGGCGTAAGTGGCCATAGTGAACAGGATCGAACGTACCGCCGTAGATGCCGATCACGGTACGTAGCGAGTGGCTAGTAGCGAGTGGCCAGGAAAAACCGCTCGTACCTTTTTCTTTTCCCTGCCACTCATTCCCGATCACCCAACTTTATTCTGCAGGACAAAAACAAAAGACAATAACTTCGCACATTCTGATTTTCCCAACTACTAGCCACTCGCTACTAGACCCTGATATTACCATCACCGATAACAATATACTTCTGCGAGGTCAGGCCTTCCAGTCCGACCGGGCCACGCACATGGATCTTGTCGGTACTAATGCCGATTTCCGCACCCAGGCCGTATTCGAAACCGTCAGCAAAACGGGTGGAGGCGTTGATCATCACCGAACTGGCATCCACCTGTGTCATAAAGGTGCGCGCCCGGCCGATCTCTTCGGTCATAATGGATTCGGTATGCCCGGAGCCGTGCTGGTGAATATGTTCAATCGCGGCCGCCAGATCCGCCACCACGCGTATCGACAGGATCGGTGCCAGATATTCGGTGTCCCAGTCTTCCTCGGTCGCCGCCCTAATATCACCAAGGATCTTCTGCGTCGCAGCACAGCCGCGCAGTTCCACGCCTTCTTTCTGATATTGTGCCGCCAGCCTCGGCAATACTTCGGCGGCCACGGCCTCATGCACCAGCAGGGTTTCCATCGCGTTGCAGACCCCGTAACGATGAGTTTTGGCATTGAAGGCGACCGCAATCGCCTTGTCGATATCCGCCCGATCATCGATATAAACATGACAGATACCGTGCAGGTGCTTGATCACCGGCACCCGCGCATCCGCGCTAATGCGTTCGATCAGCCCCTTACCTCCGCGCGGCACGATCACGTCCACAAATTCCGACAGGGTGATAAGTTCTCCCACCGCCGCCCGATCAGTCATATCCAGCACCTGCACGACATCAGCAGGCAGGCCGACTTTTTTCAACCCCTGATGAATACACCGGGCAATCGCCTGGTTGGAATGCAGCGCTTCAGAACCGCCGCGTAAAATAGCCGCATTGCCGGACTTCAGACACAGAGCCGCAGCATCCGCCGTCACATTGGGGCGGGATTCGTAGATAATGCCGATGACCCCCAGCGGTACACGCATTTTACCCACCTGAATGCCCGATGGCCGATACTTGAGATCGCTGATCTCGCCAACCGGATCCGGCAGAGCAGCAATCTGGCGCAGGCCTTCGGCCATGCCCTCGATACGTTCTTTATTGAGTTCTAACCGATCCAGCAGCGCCGCATCCAGACCTTTTTCGCGCCCAGCGTCCATATCCTGAGTATTGGCTTCGATCAGAGTGGTCGATTGCGCTTCCAGCTGGGCGGCCATGGCCAGCAGGGCGTCATTCTTGACGCCGGTCGTGGCCGTCACCAGCACCCGTGAAGCGGCTCGCGCCTGGCGGCCAATATCAGCCATGTAGTCTTTAATATTCACATCGGTCCCTGTTTTTTGATCATTCATTATTTAACGCGGAGAACGCAGAGGCGCAAAGAAAGAAAATGATTAATCATCGAAATGATATAATCGCTGCGTCTTAGCGCCTTTGCGTTTAATACAAAGCTTCAGAGATGAACGCTATCCATCAAGCCCGTTTGCGCGGCAACAAATTCACCCCGGCGATTTTCAACCCTAATTGTACCAGCTCATCCCAGGGCGCGCCTGCCGCCCGGCCTTTTATCACCCGTTCTACGGCGGCGGCCTGATACAGCAGGCTCTGCCAGCGGCGCAGGGAATGGCGGCGTAACCCGGCCGAGACAGGGGCTTTGCGCTTGTCCCAAACTCGATACTGTGCCAGTACCTGTTCCAGGCGGTTTCCCTGAGCAAGCTGCCAGGCCATCCCCGCCATGCTGCGGATCTCCCGCGTTAACGCCCATAGCACTAGCACTGGCTCCAGGCCCTCCGCTCGCAGGCCGCTGAAAATGCGCACCAATCTGGGCGCATCGCCCAACAGGGCCGCATCCACCAGGGCGAAGACGTCAAAACGGGCGCTGTCGGACACCGCCGCCGAAACCTGTTCGACATCGACCTTGCCCTCACCACAGAGCAAGCGCAGTTTTTCCAGCTCCTGATCCGCCGCCAGCAGGTTACCTTCCAGCCGCTCCGCCAGCATTTGTACTGCGGCCTGATCAGGCTGCATACCACGAGCCTGCATGCGCGTTCTTATCCAGTCCGGCATCTGCGCAGCCTCCACCGGCCAGATCTGGATCACCGCCCCCGTCTTGTCCAGCGCCTTGAACCATTTGCTTTGCTGCTGTTTTTTGTCCAGCTTGCCCATGCTGATCAGCAACAGGGTCTCACTATTGTCCGCTCCAGCCCAAGCGGCTAGAGCCTTACCCCCCTCCAGACCGGGGGACTTGCCACTGGGCAGACGCAAATCCATCAGTTTCTTTTCGGCGAACAGGGACAGGTTGCTGGCGGAGGCCTGCAACCTGTCCCAGTCAAAATTTCCATCCACATAAAACTGCTCGCGCTCACCATAGCCCTGCGCGAGTGCCGTCTCTCGAATCTGCCGCGTGGCCATGTCGGTCTGGAACGGCTCGTCACCACTCACCAGATAAATCGGCGCCAGGTCCCGCTCCAGGTGCTGGGCCAGTTGTCCGGATCGTAATCTCATGCCCGGGCTTTCATGGTGCAGGGTGTTCTGGTGGCCGGGCTGGACGTGAGTCGGACACGGACCCCGCCTGAGACGCAGATGCAGCGGTTCCCTTCTGCGCTCTGGCCCGTTGGCGCATACCTGCGCTGATCTGGCGCAGCATCTGGTTAACTGCCGAACGCGCCATCTCCCGCTTAATTCGGTGCGCCTCTTCCTCCACGGAAAGAATATTATTAGGATCATAACGATAGGTGCGCAACAGGCTAATCTCCCGTGGCACCAGCAGCGCCCGACCCCGGCCATCCTCCAACCGGTAAGACAATACGTACTTCAGCTCATATTCATTAGGCTGACCGGCCGCATTGACCGAGGCGATACGGCGGCTGGTTTTATCCCTGAGAATACGCAGAACCGCGCCCGATTCCTCCCGCTTTTCCAGCACATTCACCTGAGAACCGATCAGCTTCTGACGCAGAATCTCACGCATCTGGCTATTCGGCAGACCGCCTTCAATATAGATGCTCTTTAGTTCTGGCGGCATTTCAACCAAACCGCGCAGATGGAAACCGCAGGACTGCACAAGTAGCGAAGCCCCCACAACAATGACCAGAAAAATAAAAGATGAGCTAGTAAATTTATTTGGCATAGTATTTTTAAGTGAACTCTGATTAATTCCGCCGTTCGT
>CAZQVV010000047.1:0-9082 GCA_964596835.1 uncultured Thiohalophilus sp.
CGTTCGTGGTGACCCCTTCGACAGGCTTCCTTCGACAGGCTTCCTTCGACAGGCTCAGGACGAACGGTTGTTTAATCCGTTACACTCTTAAAGTGGACCGGCATTTAAAGTGGACCGGCATTAGGAACGCTTGTTTAGCTACTCGCTACCTGAATTTCCCCGCTACCCGCCACTGGCTACTTGTCACTGTAGTTGCGCCATAACTTCTTCAGAAAAATCGGCATTGGTGTAGACGTTCTGTACGTCGTCCAGATCTTCCAGTGCGTCTACCAGGCGCATGACCTTTTCGGCATCTTCAAGCGCCATGTCCACGCTGGTGGAGGGCGTCATAGTGATTTCCGCCATTTCTGCCTCCAGACCCGCCGCGGTCATCGCATCCTTGACGTTCATGAATTCATCCGGTGAAGTCAACACGTCAATCGAGCCATCGCCATGGGTCTGCACATCATCGGCACTGGCTTCCAGCGCCACGTCCATGATTTTTTCTTCATCACTACCGGCCGCAAAGGTCAGGGTGCCGGTTTTGGTGAACAGATAGGCCACAGAACCATCGGTGCCCAGATTACCACCGGCCTTGCTAAAGGCATGACGAACCTCGGCTACCGTGCGGTTGCGGTTGTCAGTCAGGCAATCCACCATCACCGCCAGGCCGTTGGGACCATAGCCTTCATAGCGAACTTCTTCATAATTTTCACCCTCATTGGCGCCCGCGCCACGCTTGATCGCACGCTCGATGGTGTCCTTGGTCATGTTGCCGCTCAGGCCTTTGTCAATGGCCGCCCGCAAACGCGGGTTGGAATCCGGATCCGGCCCACCCATGCGCGCCGCCACGGTAATTTCCCGGATCAGCTTGGTAAACAGCTTGCCCCGCCTGGAATCCTGGGCTTTCTTGCGGTGCTGAATATTCGCCCATTTGCTGTGTCCGGCCATAAATTAACCCCTGCTGCTTATGCCTGTTAAATCAGGGTGGAATTTTATCATGATGCAAGGGCAAAGACACAAAATTAAAGCGTCAGTAAACCCTGATATAGATGGGATGGGGTGACGTTGCTGTGCAGCGCTTCAGTAGTCAAAGGGGTCAGCAACAAATCGTAATCACTCTCATTTGTCACCGATCCCTTTGACCCGTCCCTTTGACACGTCCCCCTGCTCGATGTGTACCGCATGACTGTGCCTGAGCGCCGGGTTCTCGGTAATACGTAGCACCCCCTTCTCATCCTGCATAAACAGCACCTTGAGATGGTGGGTTCGCGCCGCGGCCATGCCCCGTGCGTCACCCAGACACAATATCGCGGTTGCCCACGCATCACCCACCCTCGGGTCGGTGTCAAAAACCGTGGCCGAAACCAGATCGTGCGTCACCGGTCTGCCGGTGCGGGGATCCAGGATATGCGAATAAACCTTGCCATTGGCATCGAAAAAACGCTGGTAGGTGCCGGAGGTATTGATCGAGACCCCGTGTTCATCCTCTATCGTCACTATCTTCTGCGGCGTCAGTGGTCCGGGTACCGGCTTCTCGATAGCGATACGCCATTTCTGCTGCCTCGGTTTGTGTCCCTTGACCAGCATATCACCCCCAAACTCAACGATGTAATTGTGTATCCCATGGCGCTCCAGAACCTGCGCCAGTCTCCAGATGCTGTAACCCTCGCCTACCGATGACATGTCGATGGTCAAAGTCGGCAAAGTCTTGCGTACACGGTTCTTCGCAACATCGATCGCCACATGATCGAAGCCGATCTCACCCAGCACTGCCGCAATATCCCGTGCAGGCGGGACATGGGGCGTATGTGTGCGAAAACCCCAGAGGTCGAACAGCGGTGCAATGGTCGGATCGTAGCACCCCCCCGAGGCTTGGTAGACCGTGCGCTCGATGCCCAACAGGTGGATCACTGCGGGCGGCAGGCGATACCAGTCCGTCGACTGCCGGTGATTGAACCGCGCAATATCCGAGTCGTCCCGGTAGTTGGAGATCGCCTTGTCGATTTTGGCAAGCTCCGCGTCAACCTCAGCCGACAGCGCAGCTGGACGCACCGTCGGCACAGACCACCATGTGAGGTGATAGGTCGTGCCCTCGGCAAAACCATTGAGTCTCTGCAAGGACGGTGGCCTGCTACAGGCCGGCGTGGCCAGCAACACGACAAGTGCCAAGAAAGCGCTAATGCCGAACGCCAAGTCCCGCCTGCCCTTAAGCATCGGTCACCTCATCGGGAATACGATATGTACAAGGCCAATAACACATTTTAAATCACTCCGACCCCTTTAATTTTTAATTGGTAGACCGCTCAGGACGTGGCGGCTAACGCCTCGGCCAGGGTCGAGGCCGTCATCACGTCAATGCCGGGCACGGCCTTGCGCGGGGCATTGCCTTTGGGGATCAAGGCCTGTTTAAACCCATGCTTGGCGGCTTCCTGCAACCGTTCGATGCCATTGGGCACCGGGCGAATTTCTCCAGCCAGGCCGATTTCACCAAACACGACCATATCCTGCGGCAGGTTACGATTGCGCAGGCTCGACACCAGCGCCAGCACGACGGCCAGATCGATGCCGGTTTCCGTCACCCGCACGCCGCCGACCACATTGGCGAAAACATCCTGATCATAGGTGGCAATACCGCCGTGGCGGTGCAGCACCGCCAGCAGCATGGCCAGACGGTTATGGTCCAGCCCGGTCGTGACCCGCCGCGGATTGCCTAAATGGGATTCGTCCACCAGCGCCTGCACCTCCACCAACAGGGGCCGTCGGCCTTCCAGAGTCACCATGATCACGCTGCCGGGGACTTCGTCTTCGTGACGGGAGAGGAAAATGGCCGACGGATTGACTACTTCTTTCAAGCCCTTGTCGGTCATGGCAAACACGCCCAGTTCATTGACCGCGCCAAAACGGTTTTTGATCGCCCGGATCAGCCGATAACGGCTGCCGCTGTCCCCTTCAAAATAAAGTACTGTATCCACCATATGCTCCAGCACCCGTGGCCCGGCCAGCGTGCCTTCCTTGGTGACATGGCCCACCAGAAACAGGGCCGTGCCCGTCTGCTTGGCGTAGCGCACCAACTGGGCGGCGCTTTCCCGCACTTGCGCGACGGCGCCCGGCGCGGACTGAATTAGATCGGTGTACACGGTTTGGATAGAGTCAATCACCATCACCTGCGGTTTTTCCTTCTGCGCCACCGCGAGAATATTCTCAATCCGGGTTTCCGCCAGCATTTTCAGATCCGAGGTGGGCAGGCCGAGGCGATGGGCGCGTAAACTCACCTGCTGCAAAGATTCTTCCCCGGTGATGTAAAGCGCATTATCCTGCGCGGCCATCCCCACCAGGGTCTGCAATAACAGGGTGGACTTGCCTATACCCGGATCGCCACCGATCAACACCACCGATCCGGTCACCAGCCCGCCTCCCAGAACCCGGTCAAACTCCGTAATCCCGGTTTGCTGCCGTTGCGTATCATCGGCGTCGATCTCCTGCAGACGCTGCACCGCGCCAGCGTTACCGGTGCCAGCAAAGCCGCTGAAACGAGCATTGGCCTTTGACGGCGTCACGGCCACCACTTCAGTCAACGTGTTCCAGGCGGCGCAGTCTGGACACTGCCCCACCCATTTGGGGGTCTCGCCACCACAGGCACTACAACTGAATACGGTTCGGGATCGGGACATAAACAAAAATTTTCCAATTTAATTTGGCAACTAAATGTAGCACAGTTTGTCTTTTATCCTGTTATTATCCCATCTGCTATTACGTGAGCAAAGTCAGCATGTGGCTTCATTGACGATGGCATAATGTATGCCTCAATAAAACAGGACGTTACGATACAAGCCTAATTATGTCGTGGTTTGAACAAACTATTCGTGAAAAAAAACAGACCTTACGCCTGCTGACTGCCGGGCCGATGGCCGAGCTGGCCCAAGTCTGCGTGGCTGACTGGAATGACAGCGACAAGCTGGACAGGCTGCTGCAGGAGAACATCCCGCTGCTGCCTCATTGTCATCTGATCTATGCGGTCAATACAAAGGGCCGTCTGATTTCTTCCAATATTAACGCTTCTAATGTGGATACCAGCTGGCGCGGCACGGATCTCTCGGATCGTCCCTACCTTAAAACCAGCCTGCCTTATCAGGGTTATACTATTTCCCAGGTCTATGTGAGCCGCCAGACCCTGTCATTCTGTATCAGCGTCATGCATCCCGTGCGCGAGGGCATGACTGTATTAGGGTTTGTCGCCGCCGATTTTGATGTGGATGATCTGCCCGCTTCAAAGGAAAATGCGGCAGAGAAAGATCAGGAATGGAAGCAATACAAGGGTGATCCGGCCATTCGCAGCACCCTGTTTATGCAGGAACGGGCGCTAAGCGCCATGGACCGGTGTCTGGACGAAGTCATGGACATCATTATCGATATGATGCAGCATCACGGCATATTTCACACCAAGATTCATTTTTCCAGTTCCCGCGCCTCTTTCTGGTCCATGGATGATCCCTACACCTATCATGTCAATATGGTGGATGAACTGATCAATCCGGATCGCTGTCTGGCCTATCCCCGCCAACCGCTCAGTGAACGCGCTCAGGTCAATCACGATGACATCGCCCGGGTGCTGAACCTGTTCAAGGAACTGCGCAACGCGGATGAAACCATCTATTTGCGCTCATCTTCGTTTAACATCGTCAATGGCATCGTCGGCCTGACCTTTTCCTGTGATGGTTCGCATTATGTGCCCTATCGGGAATTTCTGAGCAAGAACATTGAATTCTGGTTTGGCGGCAACCAGCAAACAGAAAAAAGTTGCTCTAAATAGAAACCTCTACTCCCGCATGCTTGTATGAGAGTGCCGCGCAACGCTTTGTAAAACAGAAAGTTTGTTTGACATTGTTGTGACATTTCTGTGAGGCCTTATTCTCGCGAGTAGCAGAGTGCGATTACCGGCCTTTTACTGTATCTTGGCCATTATCCAGAGAAAGCAGGCTTGAGCATGACCGATATCTACAGCGCATTTACCGGCAATATCCCGGAAAACTATGATCGTTATCTTGGGCCGATCTTCTTCCACCGCTGTGCCGAAGATCTTGCGGCACGCATTGCTGGCGGGCAGGCGCAGCAGGTTCTGGAAATTGCAGCAGGCACCGGTATTGCCACCCGTTACCTGCGCGACCAGTTACCGGACGAGGCTCACATTACCGCCAGTGATCTGAATAATGACATGCTCAGACACGCACAGCAGAAATTTTCTGCTGCGGAAAATATCAGCTTTCAGGTTGCCAATGCCATGGCGCTACCGTTTGAAGAGAGACAATTCGACGTGGTGACCTGCCAGTTTGGCATCATGTTCTGTGCCGACAAGCTTCAGGCCTTTGATGAAGCGCATCGCGTACTCTGCCAGGATGGCCGTCTGCTGTTCAGCATCTGGGATGCCCTGGAACACAACCCCCTACCCCGTGTCATCAACGAAATGCTGGCTGAACTTTTTGATGGCGATGCCCCCGCCTTTCTTCAGCTTCCGTTTGGCTACCATGATCAGGCGCAGATCCGTCACGATCTGGAAAAATCCGGTTTCACCGATGTGCAATTTACGACGCTGGAGGGTGAATGTGTTTTTTCCAAGCCGAAAAACGCTGCGCTAGGGATGGTGACAGGCTCACCATTAGGACTTGAAATAGAGCAACGAGGCGATATGGCTATCGACGATGTCGTGGATAAAGTAATGGACAGGCTAAAGACAACATTTGGTGAACGTGATTGCCGTGTCCCCATGCGCTGGACTGTGATTGCGGCTAGTCGGGTTGACTGAGTTAGAGGCAACTATTCACCATAAAATCAAACGTCAGCTTAAAATCCTGGTTCCCACGCTCCGGCGTGGGAATCGGAGGTGATACCCATATTTTAAGGCTACCAACCCTTCGACAAGCTCAGGGCGAACGGTTGTTTAATCCATTGCACTCTTAAAGCTAAGGGATCCCCACAAAATAATGTTTAACATTAAACCGATAAAAGAAATATCCGCCAATGAGCGCGAATAAACGCCACTCTTTTATGTTGATGTGCCTGCGGCGCAGAATACAACCATGAATGCTTTTGCCTTTATTGGCTTATATTCGCGTTCACTGGCGGACAGATAAGCGTTTGGTTTTTAGAAAATATTCGTGGGAATACATCAGCTCTTAAAATAGACTGGCATTAGAAACGCTTATTCAGGCTATTCAAAACAATTTATGATACGAGCTAATCCTGATAGATAAAATTAACCCGCGGCGCCATACGGCAAAATAATTCATACGCTATGCTGCCGATCTTTTCCGCCACATCATCGACAGGCTGAATGGCACCCTCAATACCCTTGCCCCAAAGCAAAACAGGATCCCCCCTCTTCGCTTCGGGGCATTCGCGCAGATCAATGCCGAGCATATCCATCGATACGCGTCCGACGATACCGGCGCGCCGGTTATTTATGAGAACCGGAGTGCGCTCAGGCGCATGACGCGGATAACCATCGCCATAACCGATAGCGGCGATGCCTATGCGCATATCCTCAGGACAGCGCCAGCGGCTGCCGTAGCCCACGGCCTCGCCTTTTTTACATTCATTGATAGTCATCAAGCGGGTTTCCAGACTCATCACCGGTTGCAGATCCCAGTCCGCAGCGCGGCTGCCGATAAAGGGGGAAGCGCCATAGAGCATAATCCCAGGGCGAACCCAGTGGCGGCGCGTAGCGGGCCACCCCAGCAGGCCGGCGGAATTGGCGATACTGTGTTCACCTTCGAGATCCGCGACCGCGCGCTCAAAACGGCGGCATTGCTCCTCGGTGCCCGGACTACCACGATCATCCGCATTGGCCAGATGGGTCATCAGCACGGGCATACCCGCGACAGCAGGGCATTCACGCAGTTGCCGGTATGCCGACTGAACAGCTTCCGGACGGAAACCCAATCGGTGCATGCCGGTATCAATCTTCAACCAGACGCCAAGCGGATCACCCGCCACCTGTTGCAAGAGTCTAATCTGCTCGGCCTGATGCACCACCAGTTGCAACCGATGCTGCTGCGCCAGTTGCAGCTCATCCTGATTATTAACGCCTTCGAGCAGCAAAATATCTTTGCGAATACCCGCCTCGCGCAGGCACAGTGCTTCAGAAATACGCGCCACGCCAAAGGCATCTGCGGCTTCCAGGGCCTGCGCCACACGTAACATGCCGTGCCCGTAGGCATTGGCCTTGATCACGGCCAGTTGTTTTGAATCGGGGGCATAACGGCGAGCCAGCGCCAGGTTGTGTCGCAGGGCCGAGAGATCAATCCGCGCCTGCGGGGCGCAACTCATGCATAGTCCCCCTCATAGGCGTTGTTCGAAATGAAGTTTTCAAACTTGGTGTATTGACCGATGAAAGTCAGGCGCGACATGCCGATGGGACCATTACGCTGTTTGCCGATAATAATTTCTGCCGTACCTTTATCCGAACTTTCTTCATTGTAGACTTCGTCACGGTAAATAAAGACGATTAAATCGGCATCCTGCTCAATCGCACCCGACTCACGCAAATCCGACATGATCGGGCGCTTGTTGGGACGCTGTTCGAGTCCGCGGTTAAGCTGTGACAGGGCGATCACCGGCACGCTCAGTTCCTTGGCCAGGGCCTTTAATGAGCGTGAGATTTCGGAAATCTCGGTGGCCCGGTTTTCTGAACTTCCCCGGGTCTGCATCAGTTGCAGGTAATCGATCACGATCAGATCCAGGCTGCCGTGATCTCGCTTGATGCGCCTGGCGCGAGCGCGAATTTCCATGGGATTAAGGCTGGGCGTATCATCAATAAAAATATTTCTATCATTCAGAATACCCATTGCCGAGGCCAGACGTGGCCAGTCAGCATCATCAAGCTGACCGGTTCGGATCTTGTGCTGGTCAATGCGGCCCAGGGACGACAGCATGCGCATAACCAGCGACTCGCCCGGCATTTCCATACTGAATACGAGTACCGCCGAGTTGTTTTTGATCGCGGCATTTTCGACGATGTTCATGGCAAAGGTCGTCTTGCCCATCGAGGGCCGCCCGGCAATGATGATCAGATCTGAATTCTGCAAGCCCGAAGTTTTGCTATCAAAGTCTGTGAAACCAGTGGGAATGCCGGTATAGGCGGACGGGTTCTGATACAGCTTGTCGATCCGATCCACGGCCCTGGTCAGCAGCGTCTTGATGCCGATATAGCCGGAACGCGCACGCGCACCGCTCTCAGCAATGTCAAACACCTGTTTTTCAGCCCGATCCAGAATCTCGTCACTGTGTCGGCCTTCAGGATGATAGGCGGTATTAGCAATCTCCGTGGTCACCCGGATCAGGTTACGCAGCACGGCTTTTTCCCGCACGATTTTTGCATAGGCGCCAATATTGGCGGCTGTGGGGGTGTAATTGGAGAGCGTGCCCAGGTAGGCCAGGCCACCAACTTCATCCAGCCTGCCATGCCCATCCAGCCACTCTTTCAGGGTTATGGGATCAAAGGGCTGATCTTCTTCAGCAAGGGTGGCAATCGCCTGAAAAATCAGCCGGTGATCGCGGCGGTAGAAATCCTCTTCGGTCATCAGCTCAACGACTTGATCCCAGGTGGAATTATCGATCATCAGGCCACCCAGCACCGACTGCTCCGCATCAATGGAATGCGGCGGCATGCGCAACGCATCATTTTCCATTTCGGGACCCGGGGCGGGAAAAGCGATTTCTTGCATGAACACTCCAGATAGACACGTAGTCCGGCATTACGGACAAACCATTTCCAGACGGCTGTTGTGGCTCGCCTGGAACGGCTCATTATTCAAGGTGCATCCTGCACAGAAGATTATTATAGGGTGTATCGATCCGTGCCGGTTCTATACCGGCTTCGACACAAGGGAGAGAATAGCATTAAGGATGCAGGATGGTAATACGCTGCTGTCACAGACAGAAAAAAATTTATGGCCCACAACTGAAAAAAACCGCAGAGGAAGAAACAGAGAACACTATTTCTTACTTCAAGATAGAAAAAGCCCGAGATGAACCTTTTCTATCTAAATTCTAAATAGCTGTTCCAAATACCCGTATACTCTAAGAATTGCCGCTCGTTAGGAAT
>CAZQVV010000047.1:9182-11321 GCA_964596835.1 uncultured Thiohalophilus sp.
GCCGTTCGTTAGGAATCGCCGTTCGTTAGGAATCGCCGTTCGTCCTGAGCTTGTCGAAGGGCCACAAATAGATTAACACAGCATTTCCACGCTCATAGTTCGACAAGGGTTTTCCTGAGCGACGTCGAAGGACTCACCACAAACGTGAAAATTCACAAGTGTTCTGGTATCGGAAACACTTATTTAGTGACTCACTCGGCTTCAACCACAATAGAGATGCTTTGCACCACATCAGAATGCAGGTGGATTTCCAGCTCGTATTCACCGACCATGTGGATAGGCCCTTCCGGCATGCCGACTTCACGTCTGACGACTTCTTCACCGGCAGCCGTAATCGCCTCGGCAATATCCGCGACGCTAACCGAGCCAAATAATTTACCTTCATCACCCGCATTGGTTTTGATCACTATCTGCGCCAGCGCGGCTAGTTTTTCCGCCCGGGCCTGCGCAATGGTCAGCGCTTCTCCGGCTACTTTTTCAAGCTCGGTGCGGCGAGCTTCAAATGCTTCGATATTGGCCTTGTTTGCCGGCACCGCTTTCCTGGATGGAACCAGGAAATTGCGTCCATATCCCGGTTTTACCGTTACTCTGTCACCCAGATTGCCCAGGTTGGCTACTTTCTCCAGAAGAATCACTTCCATCACGATGTACCTCAATTTATCTTCAAAAATTATTATGTTAAAGGAGATCCAGGACAGAGATATCAGACTCAGCCCGTCCCCCTTGTGTTTCGACGTCCAAATTTAGTGCGAAAATCCAACCAGTTATCCGCTATACCCAGCAGCGCCAGGAGTACCGGAGTAAACGGTAACCCGGACAGCAGCAGAACGTACAAAGCCACCAGCCAGGCTTGCTTCAACGACCAGGTCTTGGTTAGCGCATGTCCAATCGCCAGTCCCTGAAACAGAAAAACCACCACCACGGGTGACAGCATGTTTGCCAGAAGATCCGCCCCGACGCCTTTGCCCAGAAGCCTGGGGCCAAGCAGAGCGGCCGCCAACAACGCCAGTGCTGCCAGTGCAACCGTTGCACCAAAACGCAGTTGATGAAACTCCGTCTGGAAGCCTCCTGGATTATACAGACCCGCCTGCCAGCGCCGAGCAATAAACAAGCTGGCCACGGCACTGATCAACAGAAAAGCCGTCAGCGATCCCGTCATCAGATGGCTGGCTTTCAGCAATTCTGCCTCCAGCTTAGTCCGATCATGAAAGACCATGCCAGCCTTTTCCAGTACCGGCAACACTTCAGTGGTGAAGTGCTGGTACCACCAGGTGGCCGGATCGCCCGTAAGCAGGAAAAATCCGCCAACAGCGATGATCCCCAGCAGGCAGCCTACCAACAAGGTCAGATTTAGCGACACCGTTTGTCGCAGCACCAGAGACAGAAACCAGACCGGTAACCAGGCCAGCAGAGCAAAAGCGAGAACCGCAAAGGGGTTACCCGGAACCAGCAGACCAAGCAGTGATACAATCAGGCTTCCACCCAACAGAATCAACAGACCTTCACGCACCCCCTGCACCAGGGTAACCAGCCCCACCACAGCGCCACTGAAAAAACTAAGCGGCCAGCTCAGTGGCATCAGCATCAAGGCCAACGGTAGCAAGCCTGAGGCGACCAGCAGCGCCTGCACGCGGCCCCGCATGACATAGGCAGCCAAGCCTTTCATTTGCGTACTTTCAGCCTTGTCATTTTAGCCAAGGGCCGGAAGCCAATGCCTTTATTTGTGCGAATCGGTATAAGGCAGTAATGCCAGATAACGCGCACGCTTGACGGCGGTAGCCAGCTGACGCTGGTAACGTGCTTTGGTGCCTGTAATGCGGCTGGGCACAATCTTGCCGCTTTCGGTAACATTCGCTTTCAGCAATGCCAGATCCTTGTAGTCAATCTCCTTGATACCGTCTGCGGTAAAACGGCAAAACTTTCTGCGTCTAAAAAAACGTGCCATTTTCAAATTCCTCTAAAATGTTGTTAAGCAATCGGTGCAAACTCAGGCTTCTTCGGTTGCCGGTTTGACCTCATCGGTCTCGGCTGCCGGCGCGGCTTCGTTCGAATCAGCGGCGGGTTTGGCTTCGTTCGAACCAGCAGCGGGTTTGGCTTCGTTCGAACCAGCAGCGGGTTTGGCTTCGTTCGAACCAGCAG
>CAZQVV010000047.1:11421-19490 GCA_964596835.1 uncultured Thiohalophilus sp.
ACCAGCAGCGGGTTTGGCTTCGTTCGAACCAGCAGCGGGTTTGGCTTCGTTCGAATCAGCGGCGGGTTTGACTTCGTTCGAATCAGCGGCGGGTTTGACTTCGTTCGAACCAGCAGCGGGTTTGGCTTCTTCGGTTGTGCCTGCCGGTGCGGCTTCGCTATTTGGAGCAGGTGTTGCGCTGCGCTCTGGCCGAGGGGAACGTTCTTCACGCTCGTCTTTTTTGGCCATTTGTGATTCTTCCGTAATCGCTCCGTCACGACGGATAATCAGATTACGGATGACGGCATCATTGAAGCGAAACCCGCTTTCCAGTTCATCCAGGGTGTCCTGTCCACACTCGATATTCATCATCACGTAATGGGCTTTGTGGATTTTCTGGATGGGATAAGCCAGCAAACGCCGCCCCCAGTCTTCAAGACGATGGATTTTGCCGGCATTGCCTTCAATCGTGGCGCGATAGCGATCGATCATGCCTGAAACTTGTTCGCTCTGATCAGGGTGGACCAGAAACACGATTTCGTAGTGTCTCATACTGCTCCCTTCGGGTTGTAGCCTTCCGCCGTTGCGGTAAGGCAAGGAGTTAACATAAATTGTACGCACCCAAACCTCAGATGAACCGAGCCGGGACGTTGGAAAACGGCGATTTTACTTAAAGCGGGGAAAAGATACAAGATAAAAAAACGCAGGGTAAAAGGGGAGGCAACCTGTACTTCCCCTTTTTACTCTTTTTGCTTTCTTTGTCTTAAGGCTTCATAAAGACAGATGCCCGTACTGACCGACACATTGAGGCTCTGCACGCTGCCGCACATGGGCAAACGAATGAGCTGGTCGCAGTGCTCACGCGTAAGCCGACGCAAACCACTGCCCTCCGCCCCCATCACCAGCGCCAACGGGCCACGCAGATCAGCCGCGTAAATATCCTGTGCGGTTTCAACATCGGTGCCGGTCAACCAGATCCCCTGTTTCTGCAACATGCGCAGGCTGCGGGCAAGATTCGTCACCTGCACAAAAGGAACAGTTTCAGCCGCGCCACAAGCCACCTTACGCACCGTACCGGTCAAACCACAGGCCTTGTCACGGGGCGCAATTACAGCATGCACACCGGCAGCATCGGCCGTGCGCAAACAAGCGCCCAGGTTATGCGGATCGGTCACACCGTCCAGAACCAGTAAAAAGGGGGGATCTCGTAACGCGGCAAGAAAGGTCTTCAGCCACGTCTCATCCTTGGCAGGCTCTGCTGAGACCGCAGCCGCCACTCCCTGATGACGAACCTCACCCACCAGGGTATCCAGCTCTTCCCGCTTAATCTTTTTAATCTCAATACCGGCTTCGCGCGCCAGCAGCATCAGTTTCTGCGCCCGCGCATCGCGGCGAGCATGTTCCAGCCACAACGCTGAAATAGTCTCGGGTTCTTTTTCCAGCGCGGCCTGCACCGCATGCAGGCCATAAATATAATTCAGACGTAAAGACATAAGTGCGCTATTTATTTATAGGCAGAATTTAACTTAACGTCTTGACCTCAAAGCCGATTTTTCCTGGCAACCTTTTTTCTAATTGCCTGTTTCTTTGCGATCTTTTTCTTTGTAACTTTCTTCTTTGCGACTTTTTTCTTTACAACCTGTTTCTTTGCGACTTTTTTCTTTGCGATCTTTTTCTTTACGACCTGCTTCTTTGTGACTTTTTTCTTTACAACCTGTTTCTTTGCGACTTTTTTCTTTGCGATCTTTTTCTTTACGACCTGCTTCTTTGCGACTTTTTTCTTTGTGATCTTTTTCTTTACGACCTGCTTCTTTGTGACCTTCTTCTTTGTGACTTTTCGTTCAGCAGCTTTCTGTTGCTTACTGCTCCTGCCTCTCTTCCGGGTATTATCTTTAACCGTCGCCTGATTTAACTTTGATGTATCTATCGTAACTTCTGCCTCACCGGCCAGTTCAAAATCAATCTTACGATCATCCAGACTGACACGCGCTACACAGATCCGCAGGCGATCACCCAGCCGATACATCTTACGAGTACGCTCGCCCAGCATGCGGTGTTTTACGGGTTCAAAATGGAAGTAGTCTTTACCCAGACTGGTCACATGAACCAGTCCTTCTACAAAAATATCATCCAGCTCGATAAACAGACCAAAGCCGGTCACACTGCTGATAGTGCCGTCGTACTCCTGGCCGATTTTATCCAGCATAAATTCACACTTGAGCCAGTCTGTTGCATCACGGGTGGCCTCGTCGGCGCGACGTTCAGTCTGCGAACAGTGTTCTCCCAGTTTCGCCATCGCATCATGACCATAGCGAAACCCTTTTTCCCGTTTATGTTCCAACAGATGCCGAATGGCGCGATGAACCAGTAGATCCGGATAACGGCGAATAGGCGAGGTAAAATGGGCATAGGCGTCGAAGGCCAAACCAAAATGACCCACATTGTCCGGGCTGTAAACCGCCTGTTGCAGGCTGCGCAACATCACGGTTTGAATCAGGTGGGCGTCCGGACGCGCCTGAATCTCGCTGAGCAACCTGGCAAAATCCTTGGCTGAAGGTTTGTCACCCCCACGCAGTTGCAAACCAAATTCTCCGAGAAACTCGCGCAAAGCTTCCAGTTTGATCTGTTTGGGTCCTTCATGAATGCGATAAAGCGCCGGAATTTTATTTTTCAGCAAATAACGGGCCGTGGCCACATTGGCCATAATCATAAACTCTTCGATCAACCGATGCGCATCATTGCGCACCACCGGCACGATTTTTTCAATTTTGCGATCGGCACCAAAAACAATCCGGGTTTCGGTGGTATCAAAATCAATCGCCCCGCGTTGGCTGCGGCGTTTACCCATTAACTGATACAGACTATGCAAATTCTCCAGATGCGGCAGTACCGCAGTATGTTCCTCACGCAGTTTCTCATCACCCTCCACCAGCATGGCGGCAACCTTAGTATAGGTAAGACGAGCGTGTGAGTGCATTACAGCGGGATAAAAACGTGCTTTCTCAAAATCACCCCGAGCATCGAGCTGCATGTCACAAACCATGCACAGACGATCGATATGCGGATTCAGTGAACATAAGCCGTTGGATAACACTTCCGGCAACATAGGGATAACACGCTCGGGGAAATAGACTGAATTACCACGGGCGGTCGCTTCGATATCCAGTGCTGAATCCGGCTGCACGTAATGGGAGACATCAGCAATAGCCACCAGCAGGCGCCAACCTTCGCCCTTGCGTTCGCAGAACACCGCATCATCAAAATCGCGGGCATCCTCGCCATCAATTGTCACCAGCGGCAGCTTACGAATATCCTTGCGTCCGGCCTTGTCGCCCTCGCTAACCTCAGCGGTATAGGCGGTGATTTCCTGTTCGACCGCATCCGGCCAGCGCTGATGCAATCCGTGAGATCGAATGGCGATGTCAATTTCCATTCCCGGCGCCATGTGCTCACCCAGGATCTCAACCACATGACCAATCGCCTGACGAAAACGGGTCGCCGGTTGCGCAATCTCAACACTGACAATCTGTCCATTTTTCGCCCCCCCCAGGTATTCAGAGGAGACCAGGATGTCCTGACTCAGACGCTTGTTATCCGGCACCAGGCAGGCCACACCGTCTTCTATCAGCAAACGACCGACCACCGACTGGTGGGCGCGTTCCAGTATCTCCACCACCACGGCCTCGCGACGACCTCGGCGGTCAACCCCCGCCACACTGACCACGACCCAATCACCATGCATCAGAGCGCGCATTTCACGTGCGGAGATAAACAGATCATCACCGCCTTCTTCCGGTTGCAAAAAACCAAAACCATCCGGATGACCGATCACTCGGCCCCTAATCAGATCCATCTTGCTGACCAGACAGTATTCCTTGCGGCGATTGAAAATCAGCTGCCCATCCCGCTCCATCGCCCGCAGACGCCGACGCAGGGCTTCACGCTGCTCAGGATCTGTCAGCTTCAATCCTTTCGCCACCTGCTCCCGATTGAGAGGCTGGCCAGCCTGGTCCAGCATTTCTATGATAAATTCCCGGCTGGGAATTGGATTTTCGTATTTTCTTGCTTCCCGCCTGGCGTAGGGATCAACTGGAGCCTTTTTGCTCATAGGTAAAATCTGTCCTGTCTTAAAAATGTATAAAACATGCATTGTAGCGCAGGCGAATCCATACCGCTGATATTATTTGACAATTCCGGGGATGATCGGTAAAGTGCGCGACCTCAAGACAGCCTCACGCCGAGGTGGTGAAATTGGTAGACACGCTAGCTTCAGGTGCTAGTGGGGGCAACCCCGTGGAGGTTCAAGTCCTCTCCTCGGCACCAAATTCAAAGACCCTCACAGACCACCAAAAACTACGCAAGGCACTGTTTCTACAGTGCTTTTTTCCCTCTGATTTTTTGTTTCGTTGTCACTCATGGTCTCTGGATGTCGCTTTTGTGGAACGTGAGTGGAACGCAGATCGATGCTTATCTTCTCCAAAGTACGCACGTTCACTGTTCATGATTCACTCACATCAATCTCGTTAACCGGCGAAGAGCGTGCACGCATCCTTCCTTGCAGAGACTGTCGAACGAACAACACGGAAGCACTCTCATTTGACTCGATGAGTTGCCGAATCTGAGCGGCCACATCCTCGATTTTATTCAACCTGGATGCAGCATCCAACGCCCGATCATACGCCTCCACCACATCGACACGGGTCACTTCGTAACCCCACCCCTCACTCAACCAACGAAGCGCAGCCATTGCACAACCGAGCGCGAATACCGGTTCCGTATCAAGGTAATCTCTCGCCGCTCTTGTCAGCGTTTTCGGATCACAGTGGCTCCGGTCGGCGAGTTCCAGTGCCAGATCAAAAAGCTTGATCTGCCTGGCCGTGGCGAACCACTTACCCTCTTCTCCCGGTGTAGTGGCAATCAAGTCAGCCAAAATCTGCGACTTGTCCTTCATGGGGTAACGCTTGGCGACCGCGCGAAACCGGGCGAGATAGGAATTGCCTACCGCAGCACTCAATCCATAGCGTTGATAGGCCTCATCAGTCAGGCCGGACGAAATCAGGATCTCCTCACAGGCCTGATCGATCACGGAATCCGGCTGATTCAATCCTCGCGAGGCCTCGGCATATTGGACAGCGTCCGCTTTCTTCCCCAAGGCCAAAAGCGCCTCGACACCATAGCGCCGGTAATGCCACATCGGATACCGATTTAATTCCAGCAAATCGAGTAACTCCTGACACCGCCCCACCACCAACAGACAGGACAGACACGCCGTCGTGCCGTGGAAATAGCGACCCGGATTCGAACCCGACCAGCAGGATCGCAGCGTGGAAACCAGCTCATCAGCCCATTTCCCGGCCACCGCCACCGAGCCACAAATCTCACCCCACCGTTCACCGACCGGACCGAGGTAATCGACACCATCATCTGCCATGACCTGCCAGAGCCGGTCTAGCCATTTACTGCGTGTCTTGTCGTCAGCAGGTGCCTTGACGATAATCGGTATCAACGCATTCAGCGTTTTGTAAACGGCCGAACCCAAAGCACCGCTGGAACTGTCTATATGCTCCAGCGCTGGCCAAAGCTTTTCCATCAGACGAACCGCGCCCTCTGCTCCGAGAACAGGATCTTTTTTTGCAACCCTTTTGATCTCGGAGACAGCTTCGCGAAGACGCTGGCACGCCAGTCGGGATGCCTTCCAGCTGTAAGCACCTGTTCGGAATCGGGCGGGAAAAGTCCATTTGTGTTTACTGTGAGCCATAATCGTATTCAGCCATCTAAGGGGATTCGTCCTTATCACTCAACGACAGGTCGTGTTTCCCCATTCATTCAGTGCATCCAGTATTTTCTGAGCGTCCACATCACCTTCACGCTCATCGCGTAATTGTGCAACCCGTTTCTGATGGCTGCGTATTCCGGCCAAGTTGATCACCAATTCTTACCGATGCGACATCAACACCACGTTTCCTTCCACGCCTGGTATTGCAATGGACGCAAACGATAACGCGCAATGTTTCCTTCATGTAGACTCATTGCTTCCGTTTCTACCACCTCGATGAAGCGCGCGCGATCCTCTTGTGGCACGCCCTCTATAGCACGCTGCTTGATAAATGCTACTGCGGTCTTCTTATCCATGCCACTGCGAACAATCTCGGCGACGATCTCAGCCACCAATGTACGATATCTCAAACGAAATGGATCAGGTTCTCCTAACGACCGGCACACGGCTGAATATCGTGCACACGAGCGCTCATAAGCCCAGATGAACACATCGCGCAGTAACTCGATTCGATTGAGCTCATATACTCCCAGCAACCCTTCTATATAAGCTCGCTCAGGCACGTCCACAAACGACAGCGGACTCAGGTTCTCACGGATAAGTGGCAAATTCGCGGCAAGGCGCGAAACACGTTTATTCACATCCTCAAATGGTTGCAAATAGGAAAAATGGATCATAGCAAAGAAGGCTTGCTCGAATGGGTCGATAATTGCTGCAGCGGTGTCAAGAACTTGCTGGAAATATTCATCAATCAATTGCGGCACTTCCAGCGGATGGTAGACTGTGCCACTGATATTAACCGCAATGGTGCGTAAACGCCCACAAGCCTGTGGATCAGCGAGCAGGTTATCCGATAGCAAGGCATGCAGGTTGAGAATGGTGTAACGATTAAAACCAACTTCGGTGGCCTGCTCAACTAACAACTCGATGGCGGCCTTGTGATTCAGAATCATCTGCGCTTCCAGGACATCTTTACCTTCGGCGGCCTCTCCCAATTCAAGCAGACGTTCGGTTTCAAGTAGTGAGTACGTATTGCCCTCAAGACGGCTGGAATTCCAGGATAGATCTATTAGCAAGCGATTGAATATCCGCCGTGCATACGTTCCAGCCAGGCGCTGACTATCGGGTGAGCGTCCCATCTCGAGAAGATGCTGCCGTGTTTCTGCTGAAAGATAAAAGGTATCGTTGGGTCGGTATTCCTCAAGGAAAACCCGATTGTATCCGACTGGAATCCGCTTCTGAATCGGTTCGCGGACGGCTTGTTTAATGGCCTCCCCCTCGGGTGAAATCGGTACGTAAACCCCACCACGCGCTTCCAACTGTGCTTCGCCTGAAACGGCGCGACCCTCACCCGTGATAACAGGCAGCCGATAGCGACTGCCCCGACCACGGCCCTCGACAACCAGCCGCTTCTGTTCGACCAGTAATGCCAGACGGCGCTGCAACATCCGTGGAGGAAGATCGAACTCCAGCCCATCACGAATGGTCTTGACCGGCACTCCATCAGGATAATCCGCCAGGATCGTAATAATAGCCTCAAGCTCTTGTTCGGGAATTTTTTTAGGCATGAGTCAGATTATATGTCGCAAAAAACAATATGGCGACATATAAACACTTTATTTGTCGCTTATTCTTCTTATTCGTCGTGAAAAAGGGGGTTAACGTCGCAAACCTGGCAAGCTAATGCTCAAATATAAACAATATTGAAAACTTTGGTTGGCGCTTACCTTAAAATGAGCCATTGGGTTCAATGAATGCGCCACTAGCTAAAGCCGTCCCAGGACGGCTTTTTTAATGCCTCAAATCAATCAGTTATCTTAATTTACAGCCTATTACAGGCCAATGAAATTCATTATGGACGGTGGGTAGAACAGGCAGAAGAAAAACACCAGCATATTTTTGTATCTGGCTTCGGGCAATCTGATAGTTCCGCCAGTAGAAAATCGCCAACTCAAAAAGCATCCCATTAAATTACGAGTAAAATAGTTCAGGCTTAATATGGCAGGCAGTATTAGATTGCAAGTCCAGTTTTGACCCTGTAGCTAGTCAGAAAACAACCGTTTAAGCATCTGCTAAGCAAAAAGAGTTATTCGCCTCCATTTGACAAATGAGTACTACCGGCCAAAAGGAGACGTTCAACTATTTTGATTAAACTTCAGCTGCCACCATAAAGCGGTCGTTCGGGGATGTCAGTTTGACAATCAAAATGAGGGGTAAGCAGACGTTCATAAATTTTGAACACTCTGGATATGGCATGGAAAATAGAGTAGAGAGCAGCGAAAACACTGTATACATAGCGTTTACGCAACTCCCC
>CAZQVV010000048.1:0-19424 GCA_964596835.1 uncultured Thiohalophilus sp.
AAGGAAGCTTGTCGAAGGAAGCTTGTCGAAGGAAGCTTGTCGAAGGACAAATAGACTAAGCACTCTATTCATAGCATTTCCACGCTCATGGTTCGACAAGCTCACCACGAACGTGAAAATTCACAAGTGTACGGGTATTCGGAACAGCTATTTAGTCCCCCCTGCATTCAAGCCAGAAAAATGCTCCCATCGCAATAACTCGGCTTTCGTTCAGCCGGAAAAAATAACGCTATCTTGCTAAAACATAAGCCTTTTTCTACTCCCAATTCCATCCCACCCCTGCTACACTCTGCGCACACAACGGGATGAAATCATGGTAGCCACACAGCCTAAAGAAGAAAACCGGGATTATCTACAGCAGTTCACCAAGGCGCTGCGTAAACAGCAGATGGACAAAATTGAAGCCTTTCTGCTGGATATGCATCCGGCTGAAATCGCCCATCTGCTTGAATCCCTGCCCAGCGATCAGCGTGACACCATCTGGCCACACATCCCGGTCGAGGCCGAGGGTGAAGTGCTGCTGCACCTCAACGATAATGTGCGCGCCGCCTTCATCGGAAAAATGGATCCCGAGGCGCTGGTGGCCGCCACCGAGGCGCTGGATGAGGATGATCTGGCTGATCTGTTTCCGGAAATGCCCCGGGATGTCGTACAGGAACTGCTACTGTCCATGGAACAGCAGGATCGGGATCGTCTGAAAGCCGTGCTTTATTATCCAGAGGATACGGCCGGCGGACTCATGGATCTGGATACGGTGACCGTGCGCGCCGATATTACCCTGGACGTGGTGCTACGCTACCTGCGTCGTCGCGGAGAAATCCCGGCTTCAACCGACAGTCTGTTTGTCGTCGATCGAGATGGCCACTATCTTGGCCTGCTGCCATTGACCACTCTGCTCACCCACGAGGCAGCCGCGAGCGTCCATGAGGTCATGGAGCATGATGAAAATGCCATTCGAGCCGACATGCCGGCGCGTGAAGTGGCTAATCTTTTTCAGCACCGCGATTTGATCACCGCCCCCGTGGTCAGTGATGACAATATTCTGCTGGGTCGTATCACGATTGATGATGTGGTTGATGTGATCCGTGATGATGGCGATCACTCCCTGATGAGCATGGCCGGTCTGGATGAAGAAACAGATATGTTTGCCCCGGTGATCACCAGCACTAAACGCCGCGCCGTCTGGCTCGGCGTCAACCTGATCACCGCTATACTGGCCTCCTGGGTGATCGGCATGTTCCAGAGCACCATTCAACAATTTGTCGCCCTTGCCATTCTCATGCCCATCGTCGCCAGTATGGGCGGCATCGCCGGCACCCAGACCCTGACCCTGGTGATACGCGGTATCGCACTGGGGCAAATCAGCGCCAGTAATGCCCGGCAACTGTTTACCAAGGAACTCTGGGTGGGGGTATGGAATGGTCTTATCTGGGCCGTCATCCTCGCCGCGATTGCCGGGATCTGGTTCAGAAGCCTGAGCCTGAGCCTGCTAATGGCCGCGGCCATTGTTATCAACCTGATCGTGGCCGCCATCGCTGGCGCCACGGTACCGCTGCTGTTACGCCGCTTCGGCATTGATCCGGCCCTGGCCGGTTCCGTTATACTGACAACCATTACCGATGTCATGGGCTTTTTTGCCTTCCTTGGACTTGCCAGTATATTTCTTGTTTAAAGCTCACTATTCAACACAATCTTGTACCCACATAAACGATTATGACAAAAATGATTTAAAGAAAAAAATATAAAGACCCATCACGACACAGTGCCCGGAACACGGTCTAAACCCGTGACGATCCCATCGCTGTAGCTGGAAATGTCACTCCAACGCCACTGCCAGAAGGTGGGAAGGCAAAAATTGACGTTTGATCCAGGAGTCAGAAGACGAACTGAGTCGTAATAAGCAAAATCTTATGGAAACGGGTTTCGTAAAGCTGTGCATTTTGCGCATCTTTATGAAACCCGTTTTTTATTTTATGAGGAAAAAAAATGAGAACACAGATCGAATTAGCCAGAGCAGGTATTGTCAGCACACAAATGGAACAGGTTGCCATCCAGGAAGGCCAGGATTGTGAGCAGATCCGAAAATACATTGCCCGTGGTGAAATTGTTATACCCAACAATCCCAACCGCCCTCTTCAAAAGGTAGTTGGAATCGGCCGAGGCCTGCGTACCAAGATCAATGCGTCCATTGGCACCTCATCGGATATCTGCAACATCAAACTGGAAGTGCGTAAGGCGCAAATTGCCGAGATGGAAGGTGCGGATACTCTGATGGAACTTTCAGCCGCTGGAAATCTGGACGAGGTTCGCCGCCAGATCCTCGCCAACAGCCAACTTCCGGTGGGCAATGTTCCGCTCTACCAGGCTTTTTGCGAGGCGGGGCGAAAATACCGCAACCCTAACAAACTGGATCCGGAGATGCTGTTCGAGCTAATTGAAAAACAGTTGGCGGACGGCCTCAGCTTCATGGCCATTCACTGCGGCATTAATCAATACTCCATCGAACGCTTACGCAAACAGGGATATCGCTATGGCGGCCTGGTTTCAAAGGGAGGCACCTTCATGGTTTCCTGGATGGATGCCAACCACCAGGAAAATCCGCTCTATGAACAGTTCGATCGCGTCTGTAGTCTGATGAAAAAATACGATGCGGTACTCTCTCTCGGCAATGGCATTCGTGCAGGCGCTATCCACGACAGCCACGACCGCGCCCAGATGGCAGAAATGATTACCAACTGCGAGCTGGCCGAGCTAGGCCGTAAACAGGGTTGTCAAATGATGGTAGAAGGACCCGGGCATGTACCACTGGATGAAATCGAAGCCAATATTCTCCTGGAAAAACGCATGAGTGGCGGTGCACCTTACTATGTGCTGGGACCACTGCCAGCCGATACCGGTGCCGGCTATGACCATATTACCGCCGCTATCGGCGCCGCTAATTCCGCCCGTGCTGGTGCTGATCTTATTTGTTATATCACTCCCGCCGAGCATCTGGCGCTGCCCAATGAAGAGGATGTCCGAGAGGGCGTGAGGGCAACACGGCTTGCCTGCCGTATAGGCGATATTGCTAAATACCCGGAGCAGCGCGAACGAGAGAAACTGGCCTCCCTGGCGCGGCGCGACATGCGCTGGGATGATCTGAATAAATATCTTCTATTTCCTGAAGTTGCCAAAGAGATAAGGCAAAGCCGCACACCGGCCACAGAAAAAAGTTGCAGCATGTGCGGTGATTTTTGCGCCATGAACAAGGGTGAAGAAATTTTCTCCCAGGATGCAAGCGGCGATAAAGCCTATAAAGAAGTTTCCCACAACCAGGAAGACTGGCTGAGGAATAGATTGGACATATAGGTTCGAAGATCGGCGGCGCGGAAACCACTGACCGAGCATTTGTCCCGCCCGATGGTGACGCTGTTTGGCAGGCAAGTGTCTCGGCGATCTTATCCCGGTGGCGCCCAATAAATGGATTCATGATGCCGATCTCTGGTTCTTATGACTGAGAATAAGGATAGCTGATACAGTGAATTTTGGTTCCGGCTATGGCGGGTTAGCAGAGAAGCAGAAACAAAACTGTAACGAAATCGACTGGGAACAGCGAATTGAAACTATCTATCCTTTATGTTTCAGGAATAGTCCCGGTTCAAATATGAAGGTTTTCCTGCGAGGCCCGTTGCAAGCAACATCAGCGTCAGAATAATAAGCACCGGGGTATTACCGAAGCGGACATAGGGCGTGGCGCCGGTACGTGGTTGAACCAGCGCGGTAATCACCACGGTTTTAAACTGTGGCGAGCGTTTAATGATGCGCCCTTTGCTATCGACAATAGCGGAAATGCCATTGGTCGTTGCACGCAACAGATCGCGCCCAGTTTCAATACTGCGCATGCGCGAAATCTGCAAATGCTGGTGGGGTGCAAAGGAGTCGCCATACCAGGCATTGTTACTACCGTTAACCAGCAGGGTAGCCTGCGGCAAAAAATCAATGACATCTTCACCGAAGGCATCTTCATAACAGATAGAAGGTGCCAGCAACTGACCAGCGGCACGCAGGGGTTGCTGATGTTTGTTTCCAGGACTGAAACCGGACATAGGCAGATCAAAAAAACCGATGAGTCCGCGCAGCAGATTTTTCATAGGGATAAATTCACCAAAGGGCACCAGATGGCGCTTGTTATAAATGATCGTCTTATCACCTAAACTGATCAGGCTGCTGTAATAACGCACGCCGTCTTTATCCATCACGGGGGCGCCAATAATCAGATCCGTGTGGTGCGCCCGAGCCTCTTTCATCAGCGGCTTAAAATAACTGTCGACCAGATCATTATAAAAAGTGGTCATGGAGTTTTCTGGCCAGACGATGAGATCACTATCCCAATGTTCGCGGCTTAAACGCGCATAGGTATCCAGTCGAGTCTGGATCATCTTCGGATCCCATTTAGTGATCTGCGGCACATCGCCCTGCACCAGACTGACGCGAATAGGTTTGCCTGTTGGCTGCGTCCAGTCATATTTAGCCAGCAGAAAACCGCCCGCCCATATAAGCAATAAAAATCCCAGCAGCCCTTTCCATTGGCCCCGGTTGCGCAACAGCTGCAGCAAAAGGCCGGCACAAATGGCCAGCAATAATGACAGACCATAAACACCCAGTATGGGCGCATAGCCTGCCAGTGGGCTGTCCGTCTGACTATAGCCCAGGCTGAGCCAGGGAAACCCGGTGAACAGCCAGCCGCGCACCCACTCAGACAGCCCCCATAAGGCCGGAAACAATAACAACAGCGCCCGCTTTTCCGCCGCTATCCGGGTGCGGATTTTTTGCCAGAAATAAACACTGAGAAAAGACTGTAACGCAGGAAACAACGCCAGCACGGCGACAAAAATTGTCGTCATCAGCGCAGAAACAAAAACTGAAGTATGACCAAACTCATGAAAGGCAACATAGACCCAGGACACGCCGACGCCGAAAAGGCCCAACCCGAAGACAAAGCCTGCAAGGGCGGCTCGACCCCTGGAAAGATTCAGATACAGATAAAAAAGTATGCCTGGTGATATCACCGCCAGCGGGAAAAACGAAACGGGTGCAAAGGCGAGTGGCAATATCATCCCGGCCAACAGGGCGAGAGGTAAATAAAACCGGTTTACTCTACTTGTCTCAGGCAACATCGGATTATTATTAATCTTTTTGGGTTTAATTCCCCGCTGCTTGCAGCGAAAAACAGTAGGATGGGTTTCACTTCGTTCTACCCATCCTACAATTTAATGCCATTCAGGCCTGCACTTCAGCGATTGGCGCGTTATCTTCTTTTTCAGATTTGATCACTTCAAGCAGATGTACCCGGCGGCTGCTTGCTCCCAGCACGCGAAAATGGATACCCTCCATTTGCAACTGTTCTCCCCGTTTAGGCAAGTGCCCCAGAGTCTTGGTTATCAAGCCGCCAATCGTGTCAAATTCATCATCACGGTAACCCGTATGGAAATGTTCATTAAATGTTTCAATAGGCGTGATCGCCTTGACGGTAATCATGTTCGGATGTTCATAAATATAACTATCTTCTTCGACATCATGCTCATCTTCAATTTCACCCACGATCTGTTCCAGTACATCTTCAATCGTTACCAGTCCGGCCACACCACCATATTCATCCACCACAATGGCCATGTGGTTGCGGTTGGCTCGAAACTCCTTGAGCAGGACATTCAGACGCTTGCTTTCGGGAATAATCACGGCGGGGCGCAACATATCACGAATATTAAAATGCAGTTCTTCATTGCATTCAATCAGATGCGGCAGTAAATCCTTGGCTAACAGAATGCCGATAACCTCATCCTTGCTATCACCAACAACCGGGAAACGTGAATGGGCCGAGTCGATGACAATATCAAGCAGCTCGCGCACTTCCGAGTCACGCTCGATTACTTTCATCTGTGAGCGCGGCACCATCACCTCGCGGACTGGCATCTCAGATACCTGCATGACGCCTTCAATCATGCCCAGGGCATCGGCATCAATCAAAGTATTTTTCTGCGCTTCACGTAAAACTTCCTGTAATTGCTCACGCGTATTCAGCTCTCCCTGCAACCACTTTCCCAACTGTTGCCGCCATTGCTGAACCAGGCTGTGTTTCCTGTGACTACTGTCGTCTTCACTCATCGTTGTTTGGTTTTTATCCTTTCGTTTGTTATAAAAATAAGGAATTCATGCCTAATTTATGGACCAGTCGTTTCATAGGGATCGGGAAATCCCAGCTCCGCCAGAATCGCCATTTCATGCTGCTCCATTCTTTCTGCATCCTCATCCTTGAGGTGATCAAAGCCAAGCAAATGCAACAGGCCGTGGATAATCATATGCGCCCAATGCGCCTGCTCCGGCTTGCCCTGTTCGGCGGCCTCGCGCTGTACGACTGGCGCACAGATCACCAGATCACCCAGAAGCTCTATTTCAACTTCAGCAGGTATATCATAAGTAAATGACAATACATTGGTGGCATAGTCCTTATCCCGATATTGATGATTGAGCGCCGCGCTTTCCGTTTCATCGACAATACGCAGGGTCAATTCGATATCTTCCTGCTGTTCATATTTCAACGTGACTTCAACCCAGCGCTGAATATTTGCATCATTCGGTCCGGCATCCAGCACACGTTGCACATTGATCTGCACATTCACCTGTCGGCCTGTTGTTCCCGGTCTTCACTTTTCTCGTAGGCCTTGACGATACGCTGAACAATCTTGTGCCGCACCACATCCTGAGGCTTGAAAAAACTGAAACTGATACCTTCCACATCAGCCAGCACATCCACCACATGACGCAAACCGGACCGCTGGGCCCGAGGCAGATCCACCTGGGTCACATCACCGGTAACCACTACAACAGAACCAAAACCGATGCGAGTAAGGAACATTTTCATCTGCTCAACACTGGTATTCTGCGCTTCGTCGAGAATAATAAACGATTCATTCAAGGTACGACCGCGCATATAGGCCAGCGGCGCGACTTCAATGACATTGCGTTCAATCAGTTTGGCCACCTGTTCGAAACCCATCATTTCATACAGGGCATCATAGAGGGGACGCAGGTAGGGATCTATTTTCTGTGAAATATCGCCGGGTAGAAAACCCAGACGTTCACCCGACTCGACCGCAGGGCGGGTGAGAATAATACGTCGCACCTGTTCCCGCTCCAGCGCATCAACGGCGCTGGCCACGGCCAGATACGTCTTGCCGGTACCCGCCGGGCCAATACCAAAGTTAACATCATGTTCCCGAACGTAACGCAGATACTGCTGCTGTGTCAGTCCGCGACCACGTACATTGCCGCGCAGGGTGCGAATGATGACTTCATCTTTCGGTGTGATGTCGGCTACCAGCGCATCCACACCCGCATCCTGCAAATACAGGTTAACCTGGATTGGGTCGAGGGTTTCTGTGGCGGTGCCTGAATACAGATCGCGCAACACTTCTTCCGCCTTGCGTACAGAACGATTTTCGCCTATTACGCGGAAATGGTTGCCGCGGTTATTGACCTCGACCCCGAGGCGGGTTTCGATCTGGCGCAGGTGCTCATCGAACCGGCCACATAGATTGGCCAGCCGCTGGTTATCAGCCGGTTTGAGAACAATATCGAGAGAAGTCGCGCTGGGGTTCAAAGCAGGAATAAAAAATGATGCTCAGGTGCCACGCACATCATCATCGATGATCTCGCCACGCAGAGAATTAGGAAGTGCTTCAGTAATTTTCACGTTGACAAATTGCCCTATCAGGGAAGCTTTACCGCTAAAGTTTACCACACGATTGTTTTCTGTGCGCCCACTGAGTTGTTGCGGATCTTTTTTTGAGGGTCGCGTCACAAGCACATTCTGTACCGTTCCGATCATGGCCTGGCTGATCGCGGTGGCCTGCTCGTTAATACGCGCCTGCAACTGCGCCAGACGTGCTTTTTTCACCGCCATCGGCACGTCATCCGGCAGATCTGCCGCCGGGGTGCCGGGGCGCGGACTGTAAATAAAGCTGTAGGAATGATCAAAACCGATATCGGCGATCAATGTCATGGTGGCCTCGAAATCCGCCTCGGTTTCCCCCGGAAAACCGACAATAAAGTCAGAAGACAGGCTGATATCCGGACGGACATCCCGCAGTTTGCGAATAGTATTACGGTATTCAAGCACCCTGTGTTTACGCTTCATCTGCGCCAGAATACGATCCGAACCACTTTGCACCGGCAAATGCAGATGGCTAACCAGTTCCGGCACCTCGGCATAAGTCTGTATCAGGTTGTCATTCATTTCCGTGGGATGCGAGGTGGTATAACGAATCCGGTCGATGCCCTCAATGGCCGCTACAAAACTGATCAGTAAGGCTAAATCGGCTTCGCCCCCCTCGTGAGTCTGCCCCCGATAGGCGTTGACATTCTGTCCCAGCAGGGTCACTTCGCGCACCCCCTGTTCGGCTAACTGCGCCACCTCGGTGATAATGTCATCAAAAGGACGGGAAAACTCCTCACCCCGCGTATAGGGTACCACGCAAAATGTGCAGTATTTACTACAACCTTCCATAATGGAGACAAACGCGCTCACCCCCTCACTGCGCGGCAGGGGCAGATGGTCGAATTTCTCGATTTCAGGGAAAGAAATATCCACTACCGAATGGTGACGGCCACGCGCTTCATCCAGCATTCCCGGCAAACGGTGCAGGGTCTGCGGCCCAAAAATAAGATCCACATAGGGTGCCCGTTTGAGAATCGCCGCGCCTTCCTGGCTGGCAACACAGCCCCCCACGCCGATCACCAGTTGCGGCCGTGCCAGTTTCATCTCACGCCACATGCCCAGCTGGGAAAATACTTTTTCCTGCGCTTTCTCCCTTACTGAACAAGTGTTTAGCAAAAGCACGTCCGCCTGCTCAGGATCATCGCTAAGTTCCAGGCCATGGGATTCCCGCAACACCTCCGCCATCTTAGCGGTGTCGTATTCGTTCATCTGGCATCCAAAGGTGCGAATGTGAAGTTTCCCGGACATGCGTTGACTAGTATAAAAAATGGACGGGCAATTTAGCACCCTGCCTGCAAATTATCCAGTGTCCCGCATTCCCCACGAATTTTTCTAAGGAGACTATTTTATATTTTGTGATCTTCCATCGGCCACCAGTCTGAGCCAGATATAGCCGCTGATTCCAGCTAGCAGGGATGCGCTAAGAATGCCGGTCTTGGCCATCAGCAGATATTCAGGCTGGCCGGCAAAACCCAGGTCGGCAATAAAAATCGCCATCGTAAAACCAATGCCGGCGAGAAGAGAAACACCGGCAATCTGGGTGAAACGGATCTCGGGGGGTAGTTCTGCGATGCCCAGCTTGATAGCGACCCAGCTGCTCAGGGTGATACCGATAAATTTGCCCGCGATCAAACCCACGCCAATGCCCAGGGTAACCGGATTGCTCAAGATCTTGCCGAGCGAGTCCAGTTGCAGGGGAATACCGGCATTGAACAGTGCAAAAATAGGAACGACCAGAAATGCAACCGGAAGATGCCAGGCATGTTCCAGCCTTTGCAGGGGCGCTTCCACCCTAAGAATACCGTTTTCCAGCGTCTGTACTACTGAACGCATTTCTACATTGTTCATGATGCTCTTGCCCGATTTATAACTTTTATCAAATCGGCTCATGAGACTTTTCACCTGTCGGCTGAAACGCTGGGGATCATATTTCGGAATAGCCGGAACCGTAAATGCGCCCAGCACGCCGGCAATGGTGGCATGCACGCCGGACTTGAGCAAAAAATACCAGAGAAATACCGAGACGATGGCGTAAGGGGAGATCCTTCGAATGCCGACCCGATTAAAAACAATCAACAAACCGAACAGGGCCAGCGCAACCCACAGCGCGTCATAGACCAGTGTCTCGGTATAAAAAATAGCGATCACCGCCACGGCGCCCAGGTCATCGACAATCGCCAGGGCGACCAGAAAGGTGATCAGTGCCTTGGGCACCCGCCGTGCCAACAGCACCAATGCACCAATGGCGAAGGCGATATCCGTGGCCATAGGGATCCCCCAGCCGTGCGCCGCAGCGCCATCCGGGTTGAAAGCCATATAAATCAGTGCTGGTGCCAGCATACCCCCGATGGCGGCGATCATCGGCAGGGCCGCCTTGCGCCAGTCAGCCAGTTCCCCCACCAGTATTTCTCGCTTAAGTTCCAGGCCGACGACGAAAAAAAACAACGTCATCAAGCCATCGTTAACCCAGTGATGCAGCGTTTTCTCCAGGCTCCAGCCGCCAATACTGATGCTCACCGGTATGTGCAGGGTGTGCGAATAAAGAGTGGCCAGCGTACTGTTCGCCAGCACCAGCGCCAGAATCGCCATACCCATAAGCAGCATGCCGCTGGTGGTCTCGCGGTGAATAAATTCCTCGAAAGGAGTAATCACCTTCTCAAAAGATTTTTCCCAGGGCGCATGGTAGATCCCGCTGTCCTGATTCTCTGCTATTTGTTTCATCATTCAACCTTTTGCCTGGACCGTCACGGTCGGCCCATTGTCATCAAGATGGGAAGCCCTGTAAACCATAGTGGGAACCCGATTGGTGGAAACGTCAATGAGCATCACATTTCTAGATGTCAAGTCGGCAGAAGCAGGTATTTATCTAAAGCCACTCGTGACCTGCGCCGATGAATAACACCAGATAAATAGTTGTTTTTCCAGCCCAGGATAAGTCGTTGAATGCCTATAGAACATGCACTAAAAACCCTGCTCGTCATTGAGCAAGACGCACATACCGCCTATCTCCTGAATTACATGCTCACACGCGAAGGCTTCGATGTGATCACCTCGGTAAGCTGTGACGCCACCCATGACATGATTCAGACCATGACGCCGGTCAGGGCCGTGTTCCTCGACGTTAATTTTTTGCAAGAACATGACTACAGCATTATTCACACCATACGGGGGCTGGCCACCTGGCGCAGCACGCCTATTCTGCTACTGGCGGAACAGGCGGAAATGGACTTCGTAAAATCCGGCCTTGAAGCCGGTGCGACCGATTTCATCATCCAGCCCTTCAATGCCGCCGAACTGCTAATGCAGATCGAACGCCATACGCCGCAGAGTCGCACGGCCTGACGCGGTGCAATGATGGGTTTCCACGATACAAGTTAGGACCAGTGGGCTGGCCCAACAAAATATCGCAACCTTGTGCATCTTTCAAATTTGGAGTGATGGGTTTCGCTTCGCTCTACCCATCCTACGCAAGTGTAAGAGTAGGATGGGTAGAGCGAAGCGAAACCCATCAGGTTAAGCACAAAAAACCAGGCTCCATCAAGCTTTAAAGTTCGGTTTCTGCCGGAACCACTTTCATCACTTCTTCCACGGTGGTCAGTCCCTGCGCGATTTTCTGTGCGCCGGACAGGCGCAACTGGATCATGCCGTCTTTGATCGCCGTCTTGCGAATGGCGCTGGCGTCGCTGTCCGGGCCGATACTGGCGCGCAGGTTGGGCGTCATTTTCAGCATTTCATACAGGCCGATGCGCCCGCGATAACCGGTGTTGCGGCATGCTTCACAGCCTACGGCTTTGAAAAAGGTGCCTTCGCCATTGAGTTTCCAGGGGGCGGTCATGCTGCGCCAGACATCCTGGTCGAGAGTGGTCGGCTGTTTGCAGGCCGGGCACAACTGCCGCGTCAGGCGCTGCGCCATGATCCCCAGCAGGGTGGCGTTGATCAAATAGGCGGGGATGCCGATTTCACGCAGACGGGGAATGGCGGCAGCGGCATCGTTGGTATGCAGGGTAGAGAGCACCAGATGACCGGTGAGGGCGGCCTGAATAGCCATCTCGGCGGTTTCCAGATCGCGGATCTCGCCGACCATGATGATATCCGGATCCTGGCGCAGCAGCGTGCGAATACCCGAGGCGAAGTTCAGGCCGATATTCTGCTGCACCTGCATCTGGTTAAAGCGGGGTTCGACCATTTCGATGGGATCTTCCACCGTACAGACATTCACTTCCGGCAGGGCAATCTGCCTGAGGCTGGAATAAAGAGAGGTGGTCTTGCCCGAACCGGTCGGCCCGGTCACCAGCACGATACCATGCGGCTGGGCGATCATCTGCTTCCAACCTTTGATGTCCCGCTCACTGAATCCCAGCGCGGAAAAATCTTTCACCAGCACATCGGGATCAAAAATCCGCAGCACCAGCTTCTCGCCAAAGGCGGTCGGCATGGTAGAGAGACGCAGTTCGATTTCATGACCATCGGGCATCCGGGTCTTGATGCGCCCATCCTGGGGGCGGCGTTTTTCCACCACGTCCATGCGCCCCAGCACCTTGATGCGACTGGAGACGGCCGTCATTACCGGACTCGGCATTTCATTCACAAGGTGCAGCACACCGTCGATACGAAAGCGGATATTCCCCTTCTCGCGCCGGGGTTCCATGTGAATATCACTGGCGCGCTGGTCGAAGGCATATTGCAGCAGCCAGTCCACAATCTGCACCACATCGTGATCGTTGGCATCCAGTCGTCCGCTCTTGCCCAGCTCGACCAATTGTTCCAGATTGGAAATGCCGGGAATATTGTCGCCCTTGCCCGAGGTCGCCCGCTGAATGGAGTGGCTAAGGGAATAAAACTCATCCAGATAGCGGTTGATATCCAGCGGGCTGGCCAGCACCCGCCTGACCGCGAGACCGGTGACATGGGCCAGTTCCGTCTCCCAACTGCGAACGTAGGGGGCAGCGGTGGCAATCACCACTTCCCGTTCATTGACTTCCACCGGCAGGATCCTGTGACGGCTGGCATACGCCGAGGAGGTAACAGCGGTGACGGCGGTCACGTCGACCTTGAGGGGGTCGATGCGAAAAAAAGACAGACCACTTTGATGCGCCAGCCACTGCAACAGGACATCCAGCGTCAGAACCTGACCCGCTGCCTGTTTATCCGGCCATTGACGTTCGGCGATAATCACCAGAGGGTGAATATCCATCCGGGTACTGCGCCCCGCTACCACGAAGGATTCCACCGCATGCTGATCCAGGCGGCCATCACTGACCAGCATTTCCATCAACTGATGCAGACTGAGGTGACGGTCCGGTTCGATATTTTGTGCTTTTAGATGCGCCATTACAAATCAGGATTTTTCCCTGTGGAGAATCGAGTTCCCAGAGATTGATGGGGTTTCCTGCTGGACTTCGCGCCTTGCTCTACCCATCCTACTCATAGTTAAGTTAGATAAAGTGGGCACGGGTTTTGTACCCTACGGTACTTTTGTATCTTTTCCCTTGTCTCTTGTATCTGAATTCTGAAGCATCCTCGCGAATATTTTCTAAAAATCAAAAGCTTATCTCTCCGCAAATGAACGCGAATATACGCCAATAAAGGCAAAAGCATTCAGTGTTGCATTCTGGCCGCAGGCACATCAACATAAAACGTAACTATTCAGTATAATTGTCGGGGAGCCTTGATGTAGGTTGGTGCTGAGCAACGCGAAGCACCACAGGCACTTCCTTCGGTCGCCCAACAGGCCGGGCCTATCATTGAGTGGATTGTTGGGCTTCACCATAAAGATCATGGCTCAGCGCCAACCTACATGTGTGACTCATTTCCTCAAATAACGTAAGCTGGACAATGGTGGGCGACCTCGCCCCAGTATACTGAATAGTTACCATAAAACATTGGCGTTTATTCGCGTTTATTTGCGGATATTCCTTTTATCTGTTTAATTTTAAAGGTTATTTTGTGGGGATCCCTCAGATCTAAATTCCTATTTACCCGCACGTATCAGCCCACCCAGACCCGCCTGTTCCAACTGTTCGTGCAGGTAGGCACGAATGCTATGCACGTCTTCCATCACCAGGACTGCGCTCAGAATCTCAGCCGCGCGCTCGCTGCTGAGGTTACGCACCACCCATTTAACCCGCGCCAGACTGGACACGCTCATGCTCAGACTCTCAATGCCCATGCCCACCAGCAGAATAACGGCAGCCGGATCGCCCGCCATCTCGCCGCAGACGCTGACCGGTTTGCCGTAAATTCGGGCGCTTTCCACCACCTGCATCATGGCCCGGATTACCGCCGGATGCAGGGAATCATAGAGTTCGGCCACCCGCGGATTATTGCGATCCACCGCCAGCAGATACTGGGTGAGATCATTGGTGCCAATGGAAAGATAGTCCACCCGCCGCGCCAGGCTGCCAGCCTGATAAACGGCGGAAGGCACTTCGATCATGACCCCTATGCGGGGCATTTCAATATCCTCACCGTCTTCCTGCAGCTCGCCATAGGCCTGATAAATCAGTTCCAGTGCATCGGTCAGCTCCGACAGATCACTGATCATGGGCAGGAGAATATTCAGGTTGTTCAAACCGGTGCTGGCGCGCAGCATCGCGCGGATTTGCACCAGAAAGATTTCCGGATGATCCAGGGTGATGCGAATACCGCGCCAGCCCAGAAAGGGGTTTTCCTCATCAATGGGAAAATAGGGCAAGGCCTTGTCGCCGCCCACGTCCAGCGTGCGCAACACAACCGGATCCGGGGCAAAGGATGCCAGCACCTGCCGGTAAATAGCGCGCTGCTCTTCCTCCCCAGGAAAACGCTGGCGAATCATAAACGGAAACTCGGTGCGGTAAAGCCCGATGCCTTCCGCCCCGCTTTCCTGGGTCGGCGATATGTCGGCCAGCAAACCGGTATTGACGTACAGATGAATCTTGTCACCGTCGAGGGTCTCTGAAGGCAAACCGTTCAAACCCTGGAGTTCTTCTGAAAGTTCCTGCTCCTGGTCCAACAACTCCCGGTATTCCCGGCGCACGGTTTCAGAGGGCGCAATATAGACCCGGCCACTGTAGCCATCAACAATCACTTCTCGGCCATCGATATGCCGCACGGGCAAATCCGCCGCGCCCATGACGGTCGGTAACCCCAGCGCCCGCGCCAAAATAGCCACATGGGACGTGCGTGAACCACGTGCCGAGACCACCCCGGCAATCCGATCCATCGGCATATCGGCCAACATCGACGGCGTCACTTCCTCACTGATGAGAATGGTGTTATCACTGAAATCCGTATCCGCAGGGGTGTCCTGTTGCAGATGCATGAGAATACGCCGCCCAAGGTCGCGCACATCGTCACCACGCTCACGCATGTAACTGTCTTCCATCTCCCGGAAGATCTGTTCATGCTCCTGAATAACTTCACGCAGGGCGCCGGCCGCCCAGTTGCCCTGCTCGATACCCGTGCGAATACCATCGGTAATGGAGTCGCTGTCCAGCATCAGGATGTAAGCATCAAACAACGCGTGCTCCTGTGACGGCAGTTTATCTTCGAGCCGCTGGGACATGATGCGCAATTCCTGACGCACCGCACCCAGCGCCTTCTCGAATTTCTTCAGCTCGCCCGGGATATCTTCAACCTGCCGATCGGGCACGGCGGAAATATCCGCCAACGGATACACCACCCGAGCCGTACCGATGGCCACGCCCGCCGCGCCCGGCAATCCCTCTATCGAACGCGAATCGAGTGTGGCGCTCCCGGTTTCACTCAACCCTTTGACATCACCGCTCGCGACCGCATGCGCAATGGCCCCGGCCAGTTGCGCAGCGACCGTGATCATAAAGGTTTCGCTTTCCTCGTTAAAACTCTGTGCGTCGTGATCCTGCACCACCAGCACCCCCACCACCTTACGATGATGAATGATCGGCACCCCCAGAAAGGCATGGTAGGACTCTTCGCCGGTTTCGGGAAAATAATGATAACTCGGATGGGCCAGCGCGCTACGAAGGTTAATAGGCTCGGCGCGGGACGCCACCAGGCTGATCAAGCCCTCACCTTCCTGCAAACGCACTTTTCCCACCGCCTTTTCCAATAGGCCGTCGGTGGCCATCAGTATAAAGGCGCCGGAGCTGTCGCGCAGATACACCGAGCAAACACCCACCTTCATAATAGCCTTGACGCCATGAACGATGATCGATAAGGCCTGATCAAGGTTGCGCGCCTGATTGACTTCCTGTACGAGTCTTCTTAAGGTCTCAAGCATGAATATAATACTCTGGGTAACAGGGGCATCACATCTCCTGGAATGAACACCTGCCTGTCTCAGCGATGGGCTATGGACAGAGACGGGCCGTTAATCATGGGCATAAGTTCTTGCAGCGCCTGCCGATAAACCGCGCGCTTGAAGTCGATCACTTCGTTGACCGTGACCTCCGGCGGCACCCAGCGCCAGCGATCAAATTCCGGCTCGGTCGAGGCACCCAGACACACCCGTCCTTCGCTGGCCGTCAGTTTGAGCAGAAACCAGATCTGTTTCTGACCAATAAAGCGATTACCGCAGTTATGGCGGCGCATATGCCGGGGCAACTGATAGCGAAGCCAGCCACGGGTACACCCCAACAACTCGACATCCCCATTTTTCAGGCCCACTTCCTCTTCCAGCTCCCGATATAACGCCTGTTCCGATGATTCATTATACTGGATACCTCCCTGCGGAAACTGCCAGGCATCCTCGCCTATGCGGCGCGCCCAGAATAGCTGTCCGTAAGAGTTGCAAAGTATAATTCCAACGTTTGATCTGTATCCTTCTGTATCAATCACTTGCATTCTATCCTTCAACCTGTGTCCAGATTGTTTCATACTGTCGTGAATGCAGCAAATACATACCACTTCCCCCTTTGGAAAACGACGCATGTTTTCACACTTCTTACCAACCAGGTCGGCACTTACCCCCGTCCATACCGGGCAAAATTACGTTATCATGCCCATCCTTTTGTTAAGCATAGAGAATAATCGTGACACTTGCGATATTTGACCTGGACAACACCCTGATCAACGGCGACAGCGACTACCTCTGGGGACGCTTTCTAGGCGACGAAGGACTGGTCGATGCAAAGTTCTATGAAATTGAAAATCAACGATTTTATGAGGAATATAAGACGGGCGTGCTGGATATTTTCGAGTTTCTGACCTTCAGTCTGCAACCGCTGAGTGAACACAGCATGGAAGAACTGGCGATCCTGCATAAAAAATTCATGGACACCGCCATCCGCCCTCTCATCACCGCCGCCGCCCGAAAATTGCTGGCAAAACACCGCGATAAAGGTGATTTTTTGCTCATTATTACCGCCACCAACCTCTTTATTACCGCCCCCATCGCCCATGAATTGGGCGTGAACGATATCATCGCGACCGATGCCGAAATCAAGAATGGCCGTTATACCGGCAAAGTCAAAGGTATTCCCTGTTTCCGTGAGGGCAAGGTGACACGACTGGAAGAATGGCTCAAACACCAGGGTCAGAATCTGGCTGAAAGCTGGTTTTACAGCGACTCCCACAACGATCTGCCCCTGCTGGAGCGTGTCAGCCACCCGGTCGCCGTGGATCCCGATGAGACTCTGGCCGATCACGCGGCCGCCCGCGGCTGGCCCATACTGAGCCTCAAAGGGCGCGATATCATCCGTCTCAATCCCTGATGAACAGGCGGGGAGCCTCAAGAGACATGAACATGCCGTCCTTCATGAATTGTCCTATCTCTCTTTCTGACATGCCACCTGTTTGAAACCACTGATGACGACAGCCGTGTGTCCCCCCCGCTACTTTCTTCCACTCCTGCTAACGCTCGCCCTGGCTAGTCTGGCCCTGTCCCTGACCCAGGGCAGCGTGGCCATCAGCCTCGACAGCCTACTCTCGATTCTACAGGGCAACGGACAGGGGCTGGACCGCCAACTGGTTCTCGAACTACGCCTGCCACGCACGCTCAGCGCTTTTTTCACGGGCGCCCTACTGGCCCAGGCGGGTGTGCTGATGCAAGTGCTGGTGCGCAACCCCCTGGCGGATCCCTATATTCTGGGTATCTCCGGCGGCGCGGCGCTGGCCGCACTGCTCGCCATGCTGGCGGGGGCGTCCGGGTTTCTGCTCGACAGCAGCGCCTTTGCCGGTGCTCTGTTGGCGGTGGCCCTGGTGTTCGGGCTGGCGCGTCATCATGCCCAGGCGGGAGCGGGAACATGGACGCCTCTGCGTCTACTGCTCACCGGGGTCGTCCTCGCAGCTGGCTGGGGCGCTTTGATTAGTTTCATTCTCGTCGTCAGTCCGGCGCGACAGCTCAGGAGCATGCTGTTCTGGCTGATGGGTGATCTGGGTTACGCCAGCAATCCCTGGTTATTAGGCCTGGTTCTCGTTCTCGGCCTGCTGGCCAGCCTGCCTCTCGCCCGCAGCCTCAACGTTCTGATTCGAGGTGAGCAGTTAGCCGCCTCGCTGGGGGTGGACAGCCACCGGGTACAGTTTGAACTGTTTATTCTTGCCTCGCTCCTGACCGCCAGCGCCGTCAGTCAGGCGGGCAGCATTGGCTTTGTCGGGCTGGTCATCCCGCATCTGGTGCGCCTGATGGGCTACACGGATCACCGCATCCTGATCCCCGCCGCATCACTTTGTGGCGGCATCCTGCTGGTCATTGCCGATACCCTTGCCCGTACCGCGCTGGCCCCTCAGCAACTGCCCGTCGGGATCATTACCGCCCTGCTCGGGATCCCGCTGTTTCTTTACCTGTTACAGAAAGGCCAACGTAGCCAATGAGTCCGTCCCTGCTGCGCTGTAAAAACCTGTCCGTCGAAGCCGGTGATCGCTGCCTGATTGGGCATCTGGATCTGAATATTCAGTCTGGGCAACGCTGGGCGGTGCTGGGTATGAACGGCGCGGGCAAAACCACCCTGCTGCAAACGCTGGCCGGTCTGTTACCTGCGCATCAGGGCCAGATTTATCTCGACGATCAGCCCCTGCAACAAAAATCGCGCCGCGAGATTGCCTTGAAGCTGGGACTGCTGTTTCAGGATCAGCACGAATGGTTTCCAGGCACCGTCATGGAAACCATTCTCACGGGTCGCCATCCCCACCTTCGGGCCTGGCAATGGGAATCCGCGGACGATAAGAACGACGCCCGAACGCTCCTGGCAGCCGTTGATCTGCATGACTATGCACAACGGCAGGTAACCACGCTGTCCGGAGGGGAACGCCGCCGTCTGGGTATTGCCACCGTGTTATTACAGGATCCGGATCTGTTGCTGCTGGATGAACCCGTCAATCACCTTGACCTGCACCACCAGCAAACCATTCTGAAGCTATTGAACTCAACGGTTCAGGAGAAAAACAAATCCCTGCTGATGGTCATGCATGACATCAACCTCAGCGCACATTACTGCGACCATGTACTGATGATTTTTAACGATGGAAAAACGCGCCAGGGAAGCACCACCGAATTATTGCAGGAAGAGATTCTAAGTGAGCTTTATCAGCACCGGATTCGTGAATTGAACCATAAAGGATATAAATACTTTATCAGCATATAGCGATGTGTTGGCCAGGATTTCTGGTTCCCACGCCCCTGCGAGGGAACATTATACGGTATGCTGTTGGGCTTCGCGTTGCTCAGCACCAACCTACGCCACTAGCCACTAGCCACTAGCCACTAGCCACT
>CAZQVV010000049.1:0-19375 GCA_964596835.1 uncultured Thiohalophilus sp.
CCCGCCAGCTTGCTGCGGGGTTGTTTATTGGCTACTCGAGCGGATCATCAGGTTGACGTAATGAAACCAGTATAAGCAATTGGCGGGAACAAGAAAAACAGTCTTTCCATCAGGATGCGGATAGTGAGTGTCTGTTGCCGTGAAGGCAAACCCACTCTTGTTCCTGTCGGTATACCCTTATGTTAAACCACAAACCATAGCGTTCAATCAGTTCATCCACCTGGGATTCGATAATACCAGAGAGCACAATATGCCCATCGGGCTGTACACGATCGGCAAATTGTGGCGCAAGTTGGCATAAGGGGCCGGCGAGTATATTCGCCAGCAGCAGAGGGACAGCCCGTGCTGGACTGTCATCGGGAAGATAAGCCTGGATCCGATCATCCACCTGATTAAGCCGGGCATTGTCGCGGGTCGCCAACAATGCCTGGGGATCATTATCTATCGCCAGGGCTGAAGCCGCACCCAGTCGGCAGGCGGCAATGGCAAGAATGCCGGAACCGCAGCCGTAGTCAATCACCGTTTGATTCACCGGCGGATGAGCATCCAGCCAGCGCAGACACATCGCTGTGGTAGGGTGGGTACCAGTGCCGAAGGCCAGCCCGGGATCGAGCAGGATGTTGACTGCATTGGCATCAGGGGGCGTAAAGGTGCTGGGAACAATCCACAGTTTTTCACCAAAGCACATGGGTTGATAGTCATCCATCCAGGCCCGCACCCAATCCCTGTCTTCCAGCGGGTTAAGCGTCCAGACAGGCAAAGGCGTATCCCCCAGAGCCTGGGCAATGTCAGCAAGAATGCGCTCGATATCCGCATCGGCTTCAAACAGACCGTTGAGCTGGATTTGTTTCCACAGCGGGGTCGCGCCGGGCGGGGGTTCAAACAAGGGCTGATCCGCCGCATCCTGCATAGTAATGGCGCAGGCGTCAGCGGCTTCCAGTAGTTCTCCTAGACGCTCAGCCTGTTGCGGAGTGGTCTCAAATTTTAGTTGTAGCCAGGGCATATGAAATCAAAAAAATAGAGTCACGATACCAGATGGGGTCTATTTTTTCTTCTGAATAGTCAGGTTTTTATCTATTTTTCAGCCCCGCATGAGGGGCGCCGAGATGATGAAGAATGGGGTTTTATATAGATGAAGATTCATCAGGAATGACTCTATATTTTGTGCTGACATATAAAGGTAAATATTGAAGTGATTCGTTTTATGGCTTTTGAAGGAAAGATGAATGACGATAAATTTATCGAGTTTCTTAAACGGCTTATCTATAAAGCACCCCGGCCAACATCCTTGATTCTGGATGGGCATCCTGTCCATAAATCAAAAAAGGTCAAGGAATTTGTGGCTACGACAAAGGGTAAGTTAAGGTTATTTGTTTTGCCACCTTACTCACCGCATCTTAATCCCGATGAATGGGTCTGGAATGGGCTAAAGAAACACAATCTTGGAAAAACGCAGGTGACGGGACGTGATTAATATAAATAAGCCGTGAGCTATTTTATACGCCGTCTTCAGAAGATGAGAGATCCCATTTTTTTCGTTAGTCGGGCTAAAATCATGTCGGAATGACGAGTATCTGGAGTGTGAGCAGTTATGGGAAACATTAAATTGTTGTGTATGTGAGTGTGTATGTGTATACTTGGTGTGAGTTATACTTAAAATCACGAGGATGTCATGCGCGCTCGAACAAATCTAGTCAGGAAACAGTATCTTGTCTCTGAGGATAACGTTAAAAAAATTGAGAAACTGGCCAGTTCCAGAGGAACCTCTGCCGCCGATATCGTCCGTCAGGCCATTGAGGCCTATGATCCCCATGGTGCGGGAGAGATGGAGGCTCCTGAGCTTATGCAATTAGTCCATGAGAAGCTTAAAGACGCGATATCAGCGACTAAAAAGACAAACAAGAAGGTGGCCAGTATTCTTAAGCTGCTTAATGTGGCGAACGCATAATGGCGAGCTGGAAAGATATTTTAATAGACGTCCTTAAACTGACAGATGAAGTGAAACGTCTCAATGAGCAAACCGAAAAATTAAGTGACCGTACTGTCGAAATCGACAAAAGGGTGGTGCGGCTTGAGACTATGGTTGAAATCGCACAAAAACAATTACCCAAAGGCTAATCAGAACAGGCCAAGATCATTATGAATTCCTGAAGAACCAAATTTTTCTATGGCGGGGGTTGGTTCTTACCTTGTGAAGCAAATTCGCGATACCGTTCTATTGTGGTCTTTCATGAACAAGGCAGCGTCCGATTGGGCATATTTGTCAGGCAAGTTTCCAGTGAACAGTTTCGCCGGCACGTAGCGGGATCAGTTTGTCTTCGCCGAAAGGGATGTTTTTGGGAACCACCCAGTCATCTTTAAGCAGTTTAATGGTTTGGGTGTTGCGCGGAAGATGATAAAAGTCCGGACCAAAGCAAGATGCGAAAGCTTCCAGTCTGTCCAGTGCATTAGCCTCATCAAAAACCTCGGCATACAGTTCAATCGCCGCATGGGCGCTGTAGATGCCAGCGCAGCCGCAGGCGTTTTCCTTGGCCTGTTTTGCATGCGGTGCGCTGTCGGTGCCGAGGAAGAATTTTGAATTGCCACTAATGGCGGCTTCGAGCAGTGCCTGCCGGTGTTTTTCGCGTTTCAGAATGGGCAGGCAGTAATGATGTGGATGGATACCGCCCCTGAAAATATCATTACGGTTCATCAGTAGATGGTGCGGGGTGAGGGTGGCGGCGACCGTATTCGGCATAGCAGTGACGAAATCCACCGCGTGTGAGGTGGTGATGTGTTCCAGTACCAGATGCAGTTTTGAAAATCGTTTTAATAGTGGAGTTAGTACAGTGTCGATAAAAACCGCTTCACGATCAAAGATATCAACGCTGCTGTCGGTGACTTCACCATGCACCAGTAGAGGCAGCCTTTTTTCTTCCATGACTTCAAGAATAGAATAAACGCTTTCAATGCAAGACACCCCCGCCTCGGAGTGGGTAGTGGCACCGGCAGGATAATATTTGAGAGCATGAATGTGAGCACTGTCCGCCGCATGCGTGATCTCTTCGATCGTGGTATTAGCGTTGAGATAGAGCGTCATCAATGGCTCAAAATGCTTGTTTTCCGGCATCGCAGAGAGGATGCGTTGGCGGTATTCAAGCGCCTGGGCGACGCTGGTGATCGGTGGTTTGAGATTGGGCATGATGATGGCGCGGCCAAAGCAGCGGGCGCTGTCGGGAATAACATTGCTAAGTACTTCACCGTCGCGCACATGCAGGTGCCAGTCATCAGGTCGCAGGATGGTTATTTCATTCATGCGATTTTGTTTGCTGCCAGACGTCGTTCAGAAAATATTTTTCAGGGGCTGGTTTTGTGTTTTTGTGGAATAGCAGGCAGTGCATCATTGGCAAGAATAATAAATCAGATGTTCATTGTCCACCGAGATGGATTCGCCCAGGCTGATGAAACCTGAGCCGTTGAGGGGGTAATCCTCCCGGTGTATATAAATTTCCTTGCTGCCCTGAGGTTTGATGAAAGTGCCATTGGTGCTGTGATCAGACACGATGAATTTTCCCCTGCGATAGGTCAGGCTGGCATGCTGACGTGAGGCGCAGTCAGATTCTACAATAAAACCACATGTATTGCTGCGCCCGAGGGTGATGCTGTCATCGCGTGAAGTCAGTTCTTTGATACGTTCATGATAGGTCAGGTAGAGTTGCTGGCGCTCCTTGAACAGGTTGTTCACCAGGGATGATTCCATCATTTCAGTCAGCGTGGGTTCCGGTTCGTCCTGCTCTTTAATATAGGCCTGAATGCAGGTTGAACTTTTTTCCTGTTGCGTAATATTTTTGATGAAATCATTGTCACGATGGAGCAGGTAATTGCCAAGGTTATCCATGAAAACCTTATCGGTGCTGTCAGGATCGATTTCGTGAGCTTGCGGATCGCTGCTCAGGATATTGCTGATAGTGAGATTAACCAGTCGTCTGGCATAGTTTGACCTGAATACGAGACTGGATGAAAGCTGTCCGCTAATTTCGACCTCGCCATCAGACTGGCGGCTAATCTCCAGGCCAAGATGGCGCACTTTGTTTTCCAGCTTTTCACGTTCAGCTTCTTTAATGCCGGTAAGCTGGCAACGTTGTCTGTTACACTGAAGAATGAAACTGAAGCCGACACTGAGCTGGTCAAAGGTGTTTTCGGTGTAAAGGCGATAGTTTCCAGGAACAAGACCCTCAACGCGACCGGCATTATTAATTTCAAGATTGACTTCGATAGACGGATTGACGATACGGAGCTGTTCCAGGAACGCATTCAGATATTCATGAATTTTTTCCAGACTGTTGGTGACTTCACTATGGCGAAAGGCCGCCAGTGATTCGTTTTTGCCGGTCGCTTGTTCTCGGTTTTTCAGTACGCTTTTGGCCTGTTTTTTCAGGCCTTCAAGGGCATCCATGTGCTTGTCCTTATGTTTTAAGGGTTGCTATTTTATACCATTATAAGTCAGATAAAAAAACCGGAACAATCGGGTAAGGTTTATTTTTTGCACATGCGGGCAAGATTCAGTCAATTCCGCCTTGCGCGAGTTTGGCCGGATCGAGAAGACGGCGGAGTTCGGTCTCATCAAGTTCGGTCATCTCCAGCGCCACCTCCATGACAGGGCGTTTCTCGGCATAGGCTTTCTTTGCGATCGTAGCGCCTTTTTCATAGCCAATCACCCGGTTCAGGGCGGTGACCAGAATCGGGTTTTTAGACAGCGCCTGGTTGATGTTGTCGTGGTTGACGCTAAAACCATCAATAGCCTTGTCGGCCAGCAAACGCGCAGCATTACTGAGTAGTTCGATGTTCTGTAACAGATTATATGCAATCAGTGGCAGCATGACGTTTAACTGGAAATTACCCGATTGGCCGCCGAGAGTGATCGCCATATCGTTGCCCATCACCTGGACACAAACCATGGCCACGGCTTCAGGAATGACCGGGTTGATTTTTCCCGGCATGATCGAACTGCCCGGTTGCAGGGCGGGCAGGGCGATTTCACCCAGGCCCGCGAGTGGGCCGCTGTTCATCCAACGCAGATCGTTGGCGATCTTCATCAGACTTACGGCCAGCGTTTTCAACTGACCGCTCATTTCCACAGTGCTGTCCTGGCTGGCAAGACCGGTGAAATAATTGTGCATGGTCGTGAACGGCAGTTTTGTTTCGCTTGCAAGCTCGATGGCAACCTGTGCGCCAAACTGTGGATGGGCGTTGATGCCCGTACCTACCGCCGTGCCGCCCTGAGCCAGGGCATAGAGGCGCGGCAGGCTGGCGTCGATACGCTCCAGCGCCTGTTCAATTTGATCTTTCCAGGCCATGAGTTCCTGCCCCAGACTGACGGGCATGGCGTCCATTAGATGGGTGCGGCCTGTTTTGATCACGTTTTTTAGTTCTTCAGCACGAATTTCAATCGTATTGGCCAGATGTTGCAGGGCCGGGCGCAGCCTGCGGTTGATTTCGAGGCAGGCACTGACATGAATAGTCGTTGGGATCACGTCATTGGAACTCTGGCTCATGTTGACGTGATCATTGGGATGAATGCTCAGGCCCGAGCTGCGGCTGGCCAGCCGGGCGATGACTTCATTGGCATTCATATTGGTACTGGTGCCGGAACCTGTCTGGAAAATGTCGATGGGAAACTGATCCGTATAGCGGCCTTCGGTAATTTGCAGGGTGGCTTTTTTGATGGCAGTGGCCGTGTCAGCTTCCAGCAGGCCGAGTTTTTCGTTGGTCACGGCGCAGGCATGTTTGACCTGAGCCAGGGCGCGGATAAAGGCGGCAGGCATAGGTTGGCCGCTGATGGGGAAGTTATCCACGGCACGCTGGGTCTGCGCACCATATAAAGCATCGGTGGGAACCTGTAGTTCACCCATGCTGTCATGTTCAGTGCGGTAGGTTTTGTCACTCATGATATTTTTTTGCTTGTTCAAGTTTCCAGTGATGAATGTGTTCCTCGACCACACGCCAGTGATCGTCGGCTTCGCGTTCAAGAATAATATCCTTATCGATGAAAATGCACGTGCCATTGCAAGCCTGCATGATTTCTTCGACATGAAATCCCAGCCGCCGGAGGGTGATGGTTTTGATGTTCAGAAGCCGGTAGGAGAGGGCCAGTAACTGCGCCTGGCTGAATTCTGTATGCCGTCGTTTTTCCCATTGGCCGTAATCGATGACCTGTCCACCGGGCAGGCCATAAACCTGCACCCGTTCCGAGACCAGCCCCATGTGCGCGGTCAGATCCCGCTTCGCAACACTGCGGGTGAGCTGTTCAAGCCAGTTTCCAATAATCGTTTGTGGCATCAGATTAAGCGTTGTTCTGGTTGATTATTAGCCACCCCCGGACAGGATGGCCGATATTCGTTAAACTATGGTTTATTTAATGGCCATCAGCCAGAAAAGTATCATTAAATCCGGATTTTAACGAATTATTTTACTATTTCCTTTGAACACGTCACTCATGATTTCGTAGTTTAGGCGAGGCAATTCAGTATTGACCTTGGAAGGCAAAAGCCTGATCATAACGCGCTTTATATGTAGGCGGTTGGCATTTTTAGCCGAAGCTGGCGCTTTAGCAGCCTCGATATCAGGTTTCAGGGAGGCCGGGAACTGCAACAAACAACCCCACCGCAAGCGGACGGGGTATTTAAGCATGTACCATGCTGATGGGTTTTCCTGCTGGACTTCGCGCTTCGTTCTATCCATCCTACTATTCTTCGCTGCAATCAGCGGGGAATAACACCCAAAGAGATTAAAGTATTGCACAGCTTATCAGCGAAGGAGTCCTATGAACGACGCAGATAAAAAACGTCTGTTGAAGGAAATGATTTTTTTCCGCCGTTTCGAAGATCGGACATTTGAAGCCTATATGGAACGCAAAATTGGTGGCTTTTTACATCTTTATTCCGGACAGGAAGCGGTAGCAACAGGGGTGCTCGAAAAGGCCATGCTCGGCAAGGGTACCGATAATGATTATGTGATTACCGGCTACCGTGACCATGTTCATGCGCTCAAGGCTGGTGCGCCCGCGCGCGAAGTGATGGCTGAACTTTATGGCAAGGAAACCGGTTCTTCCCGCGGGCGCGGGGGTTCCATGCATATTTTTGACCCGTCCGTGAACTTCATGGGCGGCTATGCGTTGGTGGGTCAGCCTTTCCCGCTGGCCGCCGGTTTGGCGATGGGCTGCAAACACAAGGGTACAAAACAGATCGCCATCTGTTTTTTGGGGGATGGCGCTAATAACCAGGGCACCTTCCACGAAACCATGAATATGGCCAAGGTCTGGAATCTGCCGGTGTTGTTTGTCTGTGAAAACAACGGTTATGCCATTGGCACCCATATCGATCGCTCCACGGCCGTTAAGGATCAGTACAAGCGCGTTTGCGCTTATGATATGCAAGCCAGTCAGCATGATGGTATGGATATCGAAACCGTTATGGAGGCCGCCGAAAAAGCCATTGATTTTGTGCGTAGCGGCAAGGGGCCGTATTTCATTGAATTCATGACCTATCGTTTCCGCGGCCATTCCATGTCTGATGCTAAGGGTTATCGCACCCGCGAGGAAGAAATCGAATGGGAAAAACGTGATCCCATCAAGGTTTTCAGCAAACGCCTGATCGAACAAAATTTGCTGACGGAGGACGATATCAAGGTGATGGAGCGTGAAATCGATGATGAAATAGAAAATGACATCATCAAGTTTGCGGAAGAAAGCCCCGAGCCGAAAGTCGAAGATCTGAATAAATATGTGCTGGATGATAATCCTGATCCACGCTGGATCGGTCCGCTGCAGCACTAATCATCGAGGAAAACGAATGGCAGAGATGGCATACTGGGAAGCGATTCGTCGCGCCCATGATGAGGAAATGGCGAACGACCGTATGGTCATCGCGATGGGTGAGGATATCGGCGTGGCCGGTGGCACCTACAAGGCTACCCTGGGGCTGTATGATAAATACGGTGAGGACCGGGTGATCGATACCCCGATTTCGGAAAATTCTTATACCGGTATCGGTATTGGGGCTTCCATGGTGGGCGTGCGCCCGATTATCGAAATTATGTCCATCAATTTCGCCCTGTTGGCGCTGGACACGCTGGTCAATGCCGCCGCCAAGATTCGCTATATGTCCGGCGGCCGGGCGCAGTGTCCGATTGTGATGCGCACTCCCGGCGGTACCGCGCACCAGCTCGCCGCCCAGCATTCTGCCCGTCTGGCGCGCATGTTTATGAGTACCTCGGGTTTGCGAGTGGTCACTCCGCGTGGTCCGATTGATGCTTATGGCATGTTGAAATCCGCCGTGCGCTGCAATGATCCGGTCATCATTATCGAGCACGAGCAGATGTATAGCCTCAAGGAAGACGTGCCGGACGAAGAATTCTTCCGCCCGCTGGAGGGGGCTGAAATCGTCCGTGAGGGTAGCGATATCACCCTGGTGGGGTATAACTTCAGTGTGCATCTGTGCCTGGAAGCCGCCAAGCGCCTGGAGGCGGATGGCATTAATGCTGAAGTGCTGGATCTACGCGTCCTTAAGCCGCTGGATCGGGAGCTCATTCGTAAGTCAGTGGAAAAAACCCACCGTGTGCTGATCGCTGAAGAGGATGAAGCGCCTGTGGGTGTCGGTGCGGAAATTATGGCGCTGATCAATGAAAACTGCTTCTTCGCCCTGGACGCCCAGCCGGTACGGATTCATGCCGCCGACGTGCCTGTACCTTATAACGCCCGTCTGGAAAAAGCGGCCATCCCCAGTGCTGATGATGTCTATCAGGGGGCGTTAAAAGTAATGGGTAAGATTTAATAAAAATTCTGGGAAATAACGCAGAGGACGCGGAGACGCAAAGTTTTATTTTTAATATCTCTGCGTCTCCGCGTCCTCTGCGTTAAATAGAAAATCTATCTGTAAGCGTCATTCGCTATACGAGACCAGGAAAAATTTAGATGTCTGAACCTCATGTTATAAAAATGCCCAAGCTTTCCGACACCATGGAAGAAGGCGTGGTGGTGAGCTGGGAAAAAGAAATTGGCGACAAAGTCGAGCGTGGCGATATCGTCGCCACGGTGGAAACCGACAAGGCGATCATGGATGTGGAAGTCTTTCGTGAAGGCTATCTTTCCGGCCCAATGGCCGAGATTGATTCCACCGTGCCAGTGGGTGAGGCGATTGCCTGTTTGGTAGCTGAACCCGAGCAGGTTCTAAACACGAAAAAATCGGCAGTGACGCCTGAACCTGTGACACAGAGCCAGGAAAAGGTTAAATCGCTTCCAGCCGGCACGGAAAAACCCAAAACCCATATTCCCGCCATGCCCCACGGCGCCACGCCGGCACCACGGCCACAGAAAGGTGTGGCTACGCCTTATGTTCGGCAACTGGCCGGCGCTCACGGGATTGATCTGAACAGCATTACCGGTAGCGGGCCGGATGGTGCGATTGTCGCCGCTGATGTGCTCAACAGTAACGTACAGAAGACCGCGACCAAACGTATTTTCCAGGTGCCGGGCGAAGGCCGGGCCATGACGGCGATGGAAAAAGCTGTTGCGCACAACATGGAGTATTCGCTCTCCATGCCGTTGTTTCGGGTGACGGTCAATGTCGATCCCGCCGCGCTGAAAACAGCGTCCAAGGCCAAAGGTTTCTCGCTTACCGTGACGCTGGCCAAGGCTGCCGCCCTGGCGATTGAGAAACACCCGATTATTAATGCAGTCTATCAGCATGAAGATCGCATTGTTGAGCGCGATCAGATCGACATCGGCCTGGCAGTAGAAACCGACGGGATGGGGCTGGTGGTGCCGGTATTGCGCGATACCACAAACCGTTCGCTGGCGGAGCTGGTGGCCGATTGGAAAGATCTGGTGGAACGTGCGCGCGCGCGCCGTCTGAAACCGGAAGAATACTCTAACCCCACTTTTACTATTTCCAATATGGGTATGATGGGCGTGGCCCAGTTCGATGCGATTCCCTCGCCGGGGACATCGGCAATATTCGCCATTTCGACCCTCGGGCCACAGGGCATGCCGGTCACTATTACGGCGGATCATCGTATTGTTAACGGTGCGGATGCGGCCAAATTTTTGAGTACCTTCCGTGATCTGGTGCAGAACCCGAGCTGGTTGGATGGCTCGATGGCGGCTATTTCTCAGGGAGCCGCGCCAAAAGCCGCCCGCTTTGACTTTGAAATGCCCGAGGGTGACTGGGACTATGATGTTGTGGTCATTGGGGGGGGACCCGGTGGGGAAGATTGCGCCCGTGATCTGGTGGAGCATGGCTTCAAGGTCGCCATGATTAACGATGCGCCGTTCCCTGGTGGTGAATGCCTGTGGCGCGGCTGTATTCCCTCCAAAGCCTGGCGTGCTGCTGCGGATCGCATTCGTGATCGCGCCCAGGATAGTCACCTGGGTGTCAAAGGCACGAACAAACCCGAGCTTGACTGGAAGATCATGGAAAAAACCCGCCGCGGCGTGCTGGAAAAACGCGGTGAAATGGCGCTGAACACCGATAAGGGCGTAAAGATCAATGTCATTCAGGGCTTTGCCCGCTTTGTGGACAGCCACCATGTCGAAGTTGATGCCGGTGGCAATCAGGGCGATCCGCATACCCGCTCGATCCCCGGCGATGGCAGCAAAATCTCGACCCTGAGTTTTGGCGTGGCGGTGATTGCCACGGGCGCGCCGCCATTCGTGCCGCCGATTTCCGGCGCGCGCGAAGGTCTTGAGAGTGGTGGCGTACTGACGTCCGATACCGTTTGGGGACTCAAAGCGGTGCCCAAACGTCTGGGCGTCATCGGTGGAGGGGCTATCGGTGTCGAAATGGCGCAGATTTTTCAGGATTTTGGCACGAAAGTGCGGTTATTTGAAGGTCAGGAGCGCATTTTGGCCGAGGTCGAGCCGGAAATAGCCAAGCAGTTGACGACCGTGTTGAATGATGACCCCCGTCTTGCGATTGAAACGGCCGTCAGGATCGTCGAGATCAAGGGTCAACCGGGCGAGATGACACTGGCTTACGAAGATAGTGAAGGCAAAAAACACAGCTTTAGCTGTGATTACGTCATGATGGCTACGGGTAAACGCCCGGTGTTGGACCCCCTACAACTGGATAAGGTGGGCATTGAGCCGGAAAATGGCCTCATCAAGGCGGATAACCGGTGCCGCACGTCGGTGCCGCATATCTTTGCCGTGGGGGATGTCATCGGTGGACTGATGCTCGCCCACACCGCCGGTCAGCAGGGCCGGGTCGTCGCGGCGACCATTTGCGGCGAAAATATGGTTTATGATGAAAGCAAGGACTCCGGCGTGATCTTTACTCGCCCGGAAGCCGCTTTCGTGGGTTTATCGCTGGAACAGGCCAAGGCCCGCGGCATCGACGCGGTCGAGGTCAAGGTACCCATGAGTATCGACGCCAAGGCCATGATTACCAACGAAACCCACGGCATGATCAAGATCGTGGCGGATAAGGCGAACCATCGGGTGATCGGCGTTCACTTCCTCGCCGATCATGCAGATACGCTCATCGGCGAAGGGGTGATGATGGTGACGGGTGAGATGACGCTGGAACAGGTCGGGCATGCCATTCATCCCCATCCGACCCAGACCGAGCTGTTCGGCGAACTGGCGCGGCGACTGGCCTCACGTCTGCGCCGGGCGGAGAAGCGCAGAAAAAAATAGTCGTCTTTTCGGGTACTCTGGAAATTAACGCAGAGAACGCGGAGGCGCGGAGTACGCAGAGGGAAAGGTAGCTTTCCGCCAGGCTGGGGGCCGAAGGAAGTGCCCATTCGGGAAGCTCTGAATTCAGACTAACCTATGCCGGAATAACAAGACTTAAAATAACGCTATATTATTGGTTTTTCTCCGCGTCTCCGCGTTCTCTGCGTTAAAATTAACCATTTTCTTTAATAGTTTCTGGAACAACTCTTGCATTTTTCCGGACATGTTTGGAAAAACGTATCTCTTAGTCCCGCTATTGTTTTTGCCGGCGCTGTCCGCTCGTGCCGGTTATCAATTTTTTAAGGCGCCAGTGGCGAAATCCACCTGGAAGGTGCAGGCGACGCCGATAATTTGCCGCCTGCGCCATTCGATACCGCTCTACGGCGATGCGGAATTTGCCCGGCGGGCGAAAACTGATCTGGAATTTTCGATGCATGTAAAACAGGCCGCTAACCGGCCTGAATCTGCGCGCCTCTTTTCCCTGGCGCCGGAGTGGAAGCACATTGCGATTGCCAGAGACTTTGGCAGCATTCCCGTGGTCGAAGGCAAGGAGCCGTTTTATCTGAAGGGCACCTGGGCGAAGCGGATGGCTGCAGAGCTGGAGGAAGGCATGGATCTGCGATTCATCTATCGCGACTGGATGGATGGCAGTGATGAAATTACGGTGACCGTGACGCCGGTTAATTTTCTTAAAGCCTGGGGGGAATTTCAGAAATGCGAAAAACAGTTACTGAACATCAGCTTTGCGGATGTCAGAAAAACCATTATTCAGTATGGTATGGGCAAGACTGCGCTGGACAGGGGGACGCAGCGTCGGCTGGATCAAATGATCCATTATATGAAAGTGGATAGCAGCGTGCGCAGAGTCCGCATCGATGGTTATACCGATAGCAAGGGATTGAAACGGATCAACATGGTGGTGGCACGCCGGCGTACTAATGTTGTGCGCGATTATTTTATCAAACATGGTATTGACAAGAATAGAATCAGTCCCCACGCTCATAATGAACTGGAAGGCAAATTCAGCAACCGTACCGCAGCCGGGCGCAGAAAAAATCGCCGCGTGGAAGTGATGCTGATTCGTTGACGGGTTCCTGTTTTAATCTCTGCATCTTGAATTCCCTCGCTGCCAGCTTCGAATACGGTATAATTTGCCGTTTGCTATTCTGAAATCCAGCTTGAGACCGAGGTTTTTCCATGAACGAAATCAAAAAAGTAGTCCTGGCCTATTCCGGTGGGCTTGATACTTCCATCATTCTTAAATGGCTGCGCGACACTTATGATTGCGAAGTGGTGACGTTCACGGCCGACATCGGTCAGGGCGAGGAAGTGGAACCGGCGCGCGCCAAGGCTGAGGCCATGGGGGTGAAGGAAATCTATATCGAGGATTTGCGCGAGGATTTTGCCCGCAACTACGTCTTTCCCATGTTTCGCGCCAATACCCTCTATGAAGGGGAATACCTGCTGGGCACCTCGATTGCCCGACCGCTGATCGCCCGGCGTCTGGTGGAAATCGCCAATGAAACCGGGGCTGATGCTATTTCCCATGGCGCCACCGGCAAAGGCAACGATCAGGTGCGTTTCGAGCTGGGTGCCTATGCATTGAAACCGGATGTCAAGGTGATTGCGCCCTGGCGTGAATGGGATCTGAATTCACGGGAAAAGCTGATGGCCTATGCAGAACAACACGGGATCCCGGTTGATTTTAACAAAGGCAGGAAATCACCCTATTCCATGGATGCCAACCTGTTGCATATTTCCTACGAAGGCGGGGTACTGGAAGATCCCTGGACCGGCCCGGAAGACAGCATGTGGCGCTGGAGCGTGTCGCCAGAGGCAGCGCCGGACAGTCCGACGACTATTGAACTGAGTTTTGAGAAAGGTGATGTCGTGGCCGTCGATGGCCAGGCCATGTCGCCGGCAACAGTGATGGAGACTCTGAACAAACGGGGTGGTGCCAATGGTATCGGTCGTGATGATATCGTCGAGAACCGCTATGTGGGCATGAAGTCCCGCGGCTGTTATGAAACACCCGCCGGGACTATTTTATTGAAAGCGCACCGGGCGATGGAATCCCTGACCCTGGATCGGGAAGCGGCGCATCTCAAGGATGAGCTCATGCCCCGTTATGCCAGCGTTATTTACAATGGTTACTGGTGGTCACCCGAGCGGCGGATGTTGCAGGCGCTGATCGATGTCAGCCAGGAGCATGTCAACGGCGTGGTGAGGCTCAAGCTTTACAAGGGCAATGTTGTGGTCGAAGGGCGCAGGTCAGAAACCGACAGCCTGTTCGACGAAAGCATAGCGACTTTTGAAGACGATGCGGGAGCTTATAACCAGCAGGATGCGGAAGGCTTTATTAAACTCAACGCCCTGCGGTTGCGGATTGCGGCAAAAAGACAATGAGCGTGTGCCAATAAGCTTGGCGCAGTTTATCTGCGCCTGGTTTCTTATTTTGTTATTACATCAGCGTTGACGATAGTTTGTTGTTGTACATAGCGCATGAATTCATCGGCAGCAACGGGTCTGCTGAAATAGTAGCCCTGAAAAATATCGCACCCAAACTCCATCAACATGCCCAGTTGCGAGGCATCCTCGACGCCCTCGGCGACAACCTGGAATCCGAGGGTGTGCGCCATGTCAATGATAGACTTCACCAGTGCCACATCCGATGATGCACCGATTTTCATATTATGTACGAAACTGCGGTCGATCTTCAGGACATTGACCGGGAAATGGTGCAGACGTGATAACGATGAGTAACCCGTACCGAAATCGTCGATGGCGATCTTGAAGCCCTGATCTGATAAAGTATGCAGGTGTTCGGCAATATGGTCAGAACACTGCATTATTCCAGTTTCGGTCACTTCCAGTTCGATCATTCCAGGTTCAATCTTCCGAGTAATGCAAGCGCGGGCAAAGTCCTCGGCTATATTTTTGGACAGAATCTGATGAGGCGAGACGTTGATGGCCATGCGCTGAAAACAACCGGAATCATACAGGCCCAGTTCACGCCAGCGGACCATCTGTTTAAGCGTGTGCTCAAAGACCCAGGCCCCCATCTCCATGATAGCTCCCCGTTCTTCAGCAATGCTGATAAATATATCGGGTGGAATATTGCCATACTCCTTGCTATGCCAACGCAACAACACTTCGGCGCCGATAACCTGGCCATGGCGATCTATCTGCGGTTGGTATACCAGAAACAGTTCATCCCGTTCGATAGCTTTGCCGATGGCCATACCCAGGCATCGTTGGTAATCCGCCTGCTGTTCCATTTCCTGATCATGAAACTGATATTCGCCACGTGAATGCTTCTTGCAATGGGCGAGCGCGATGCCTGATCGCTGTAATAGAGATTCAGCATCCATATTCTGCCCATTACCCCAGGCGATACCGATAGAACTATTGAGAACCAGCTCATGCTGTTCAAATATAAATGATGCCTGTAACTGTCTGCTTAGCGATGTTGCCAGTCGGCTAAGCAAAGGCCGGAGCGCATCATCATTTTCATGCCGTTGCCAATACGCGATTACGAATTCATCAGCGCCCATGCGGGCTTCAATCGCACCTTCCATAATACCGCTTATGCGGTGAGCGGCTTCACGCAGAACGGCGTTACCGACACGCCGTCCAAGACCGGCATTGATTTCATGAAAGTTATCAAGATCCAGCGTTAACACTATAATCCAGTCATATTTCGATTGTGATTTGGATAGCATTTGTTCAAGCTTTTTATGCAACAGAGAGGCATTGGCTAATCCTGTTATGTCGTCATAATAGGCGAGCCGATGGATTTTTTCTTCCGCCGTTTTAATCGGGCTTAGATCGATGAACATACCTGCATAACGCAGAACTTCGCCCGCGTTGTCTTTCAATGAAACGATACTCAACCATTCTGGATATATTTCACCATTCTTGCGCCGGTTCCAGATTTCGCCTTCCCAATGACCCTGCTCATCGATACTGCGCCACATAGTCGTATAAAAATTTGAACCATGCAGGCCGGATTTGAGTATTGAAGGTGTCATGCCGATGACTTCTTTACTGGTATAGCCTGATACTCTTTCAAATGCCTGGTTGACCCACTGGATTTTCCTGTCCCGGTCAGTAATCGTAACCCCATGAGCGCTATAGGCCAGAATGAGATCGGTGAGCTTCTTTTCCAGACATATCTGTGCCGTGTTTATCAGCAAGGCGATAATGCCGGCAAAATTCTCGAGCACATGTACCTCGTCAGCGTTGTATACATGGCCGGTATTAATATAGAGAACCATGACGCCCAGTAATTGCTCTTGCAGCTTGATAGGCACGATGTAATGACCATGGTCACACATACCCTCGTAATGGGTTTCATGGCGTCCGTCGATGCAGCTTACGTGCAGAACTTCGAGTGATTCCGCCACCCGGCCACAGAGACAGTGACCATAATGCACACTGCTACAGGATTTTTTTATAGAAGGAGAAAAATTGAGTTCAGCGGTGAGTCTCAGTTGCCGCGTTTCCGGATCCGCCAGAAAGACACCGCCCGCATGGGTATCCAGCCAGGGTAATTGAAGAATGGTCGCCAGAATACTGCACAGCACCTCATTCTTGTCGGCTGTATTGCCGCTGTCGATGACATCAAGAATTTCTGCGTATTCTTCTTGCATTATTACGGCCTCATTTTCCAGGCTGCCAGAATAACAGGAGATTGATATTGTCGGCCTCTTGTACGTGATCCGGTTCCGACCTTGTCCTCTTTAATCTCTTTCAGGGTGTCATTCCCCGCTGCTTGCAGCGAAAAACAGTAGTATGGGTAGAGCGAAGCGCGAAGTCCAGTAGGGAAACCCATCAGCACGTTACCGATTAATACCTCGCAGCTTGCTGCGGGGTGGTTTATTTTTGCATGTATAAATAAAATTTTTCCAGCGTCTTTGATTCTAAGCATGGGCAGACAGGATTTAGCTATATATTTTAAACTGGCCTACCAGGTTTTGGAGATCAGAGGCCAGGCGCGCCAGCTCATTGGCCGAGGTGGTCGTTTGTTCGGCGCCACTGGCTGTCTGCTCAGAGATTTGACTAATGCTGCTAACGTTTCTGTTAATTTCTTCAGAAACGGCAGACTGCTCTTCAGAGGCGCTGGCGATCTGGATGTTCATTTCGGTAATGGTGGCTACCGCGCGGGTAATGGCATCCAGTGATTCGGCCGCCTCCCTGGCCTGCCCGACGCCGGCCTGTGCCTGCTCGCGGCTTTTTTCCATGACCTCGACAGCATTGTGTGAGCCGGTTTGTAGCTTCTCGATCATGTTCTCGATCTCGGTAGTCGATTCATGAGTACGGCTGGCCAGGGTGCGGACTTCGTCGGCGACCACGGCAAAACCGCGGCCTTGTTCACCGGCACGGGCGGCCTCAATGGCAGCGTTTAGCGCCAGCAGGTTGGTTTGCTCAGCAATACCCTTGATAACGTCCAGCACGCTGCCGATGTTCTCGCTGTCCTGCTCAAGTTCCCTGATAACAGCAGAGGCGTTTTCGATCTCGCCGGCCAGTTGAGTGATGACCTGAGAGGTATTCTCGACTACCGATTTGCCGCCCCTGGCCTCGTTATCGGCATTGGCGGCGGCACCGGCGGCATTGCTGGCATTGCTGGCGACCTCCTGAACCGTGGCGCTCATTTCATTGATGGCGGTAGCAACCTGATCTGTTTCATGGCGCTGGCGCTCGACATTGCTGGCACTCTCCATCGCGACCGAAGAGACTTCCTCGGAGGCGGTTGCTAATTGCTTGCTGGAACTGGCAACCTGCTGGATTAAGGCCTCAAATTTTTCCAGCATACTGTTGAAGGCGATTGCAGTTTTACCAATTTCATCCTCCGAGGTTATTTCAATACGTTTCCCAAGATCGGAAGTTTCTTCAATCTCCTCGATGGTAACGCGTAGGCTGTTGACCGGCCGAGTAATGGAACGTCCGATAAAGAAAGACATCAGTAAACCAGCGATGGTAGAAGCAACGATCATGCCGATCGTTATTATATCGGCATTCTCACTTTTGGATTGCGCCATTTCAAAGAAACCGGCCCCCTTGCTTCCCGCATATTTAACCAGAGCCTCCATCTTTTTATTCAGGAGAGCAACGTGTTTTGCGCCCTTGCCTTTAGTGATGGCGGCGGCAGCCTCACGGTTACCTTTTTCCATGTCATGGATAACTTCATCACGAATGGGTTTCCAGCCCTTAAATATTCTAATGGTTTCGGCGATTAGAATTTTACCTTCTTTGCCGAGGATACGTTCAGTGATCAGGGCGTATTCTTTGTAAACATCAGCCTCATATTTATTAACCTTTCTACGAGCGGCTTCCATTGCATGGACATTGTTGGCGAGAGCGACATCTTTCATGCTGCGGTGCATTTTAATAATGTTGACATTCGCCTGTAGTGATGCGCGTGTTACGGCCAGAGGGTGGCGATACATTTTTACGGTCAGCTTGCCTAGCAGGTCGATACGCGAGGCAGAAAAAATACCCGTGATCACGATTAAACCAATTAAAACAACAAATCCGGCAATAAGTTTGTTACGAATTGTCATCATCGATTTTAAGGACATGGGGCTATTCTCCAATAAAGCTGATCTTTTGATTATTTTTATAGGTTATGTCATATCTCATTTATCGTCATTGGGAGGGTTTACTTTAGAATTTTACATATTGGCCTGGTATTATTGGGGTGAGGAATACCAGAAGAATAGATTTTGAATGATTTGATAATCGTTTAATACAGTCCGGTTTCCGTAAAATAAAAGCCATACCTACAATATTTGTGTTATTAACTAAGTGCAGAGCACGTAAAGAGTGTAGAGAGTTAAGGAAAGAATGATTATTTTCTCTGCGCGTACTCTTCGATAAATTTCTCGTTTCAGTCGATATTTTTATCTTTGAATTCGCACAGATCTTCAATTATGCAGGAACCGCAACGGGGTTTACGGGCAATGCAGGTATAGCGGCCGAGCAGAATCAACCAATGGTGGGCGTCTTGTTTGAATTCTTCCATTATGAACTTCAGTAACTTTTTTTCGACATCGATGACTGTTTTTCCATGTGCGATGCCCGTGCGGTTGGAAACGCGGAAAATATGGGTGTCCACAGCAATGGTGGGATGGCCGAAGGCGGTATTGAGTATGACGTTAGCCGTTTTGCGTCCGACGCCGGGCAGGGCCTCCAGCGCGACGCGATCATCCGGAACCTGGCTACCGTGTTGGTCGATGAGTATTTTACAAGTCTTGATGATGTTTTTGGCTTTGCCGTTATACAGGCCAATCGTTTTGATGTATTTTTTCAGCCCGGTCTCTTTTAAGGCATATATCTTTTCAGGCGTGTTGGCCTGTTTGAAAAGTTTGATCGTCGCTTTGTTCACTCCCTTGTCGGTGGCCTGGGCGGAGAGTATGACGGCGATGAGCAGTTCAAAGGTCGAGCTGTAATTCAGTTCGGTGGCGGGGGTTGGATTGTGTACCCGCAGGCGGGTGAAAATTTCATAGCGCTTATTTTTATTCATGATGCAAAGTCAGATACAGGATAAAAGGATTCCTCTTTTTATGGTGTTTTTTAACCTGAGGGATCCCCACAAAATAACCTTTAAGAGTAAACAGATAAAAGAAATATCCGCCAATAAACGCGAATTAACGCCCATATTTT
>CAZQVV010000050.1:0-19206 GCA_964596835.1 uncultured Thiohalophilus sp.
GAGCAGCGGTCTCCAAAACCGCAGGTTGGGGGTTCGATTCCCTCCTGGCCTGCCACATTAGTAGGGTGTCGGGCAGTGATTGGTCTCATACGGATTTAAGATGGTAGACAAAATTAAACTTCTGATTGCACTCCTGCTGGTAGTCGCGGGTTTGGTCGGCTTTTATTATTATGCCGACCAGGCTTTGCTCTATCGGGTACTGGCCTTGCTCGTCGTATTCGGTCTAGCGGCTGCGGTGGCATTCAACTCACAACCAGGGATGGATACCTGGAACTATGGCCGTAGCGCCATCATTGAAGTGCGTAAGGCGGTTTGGCCGACCCGGCAGGAAACCATGCAAACGACCATGGTTGTGATGGCCATGGTGGTTGTGATGGGTCTGATACTTTGGATATTTGATTCTTTTTTACTTTGGGCGGTGAAAACGATCACCGGACAGGGAGGTTAAACGCGAATGCCCCAACGTTGGTATGTAGTACACGCCTATTCAGGGTTTGAGCAGCATGTGAAACGCGCGCTGGAAGAACGGATCAAACTGCAGGGTCAGGAAGACAAATTTGGCGATATCCTTGTTCCAACTGAAGAAGTGGTTGAAATGCGCGATGGGCAGAAGCGCCGGAGTGATCGCAAATTCTTCCCCGGCTATGTACTGGTACACATGGAGCTGGATGACGATACCTGGCATTTGGTGAAAGATACGCCACGCGTCATGGGCTTTATCGGCGGCACCAGTGACAAACCGGCACCGATTACCGATAAGGAAGCCGAAGCCATTCTTAATCGTGTACAGGAAGGCGCCGAACGTCCACGCCCGAAAGTTCTGTTTGAACCGGGTGAAGTGGTTCGCATCAATGATGGTCCTTTTAACGACTTCAACGGCGTGGTCGAAGAAGTCGATTATGATAAAAATCGCCTGCGGGTTGAAGTGTCTATTTTTGGACGCTCCACGCCGGTCGATTTAGAATTTAGTCAGGTCGAAAAGGGCTGATAGTAACGAGCTACTAGCAAAAGGGGAGCCTTAGCCGGGCGCTTGTACCCACATACATAGAGGTGAAACATGGCCAAGAAAATCGAAGCTTATATCAAGCTGCAAGTTCCGGCGCAGGACGCCAATCCGTCGCCACCCGTGGGTCCGGCGCTGGGGCAGCACGGCGTCAATATCATGGAATTCTGCAAAGCGTTTAACTCGCAGACACAGAATCTGGAAAAAGGTATGCCGACGCCGGTTGTGATCACTGTTTATAGTGATCGCAGTTTTACCTTTATCAAGAAAACGCCGCCTGCTTCAATTTTGTTGAAGAAGGCCGCCGGTATCCAGAAAGGCTCCAGTGTTCCCAACCGTGACAAGGTGGGTAAGGTGACACGTGCGCAACTGGAAGAGATCGTCAAGACCAAAGAGCCGGATCTAACCGCAGCCGATATGGATGCCGCGGTACGTACCATTGCGGGTAGCGCCCGTAGTATGGGCATTGAAACGGAGGCGGTGTAAATGGCCAGGTTAAGTAAAAAAACCAAACTTATCCGTGAGAAACTGGAATTTGGCAAAGCCTATCCCGCTAGCGAAGCTTTTAAACTGTTGAAAGAACTACCCAAGGCTAAATTTACTGAGTCCGTCGATGTTGCCATCAACCTCGGAGTTGACCCGCGTAAATCGGATCAGGTCGTCCGTGGTTCGACCGTGCTCCCCCATGGGACGGGCAAAACCGTCCGGGTTGCCGTTTTTGCTCAGGGTGATAATGTCGAGAAAGCCAAAGCAGCGGGTGCCGATATTGTAGGCTTTGAAGATTTGGCAGGGGAAGTTAAAAAAGGCAACCTGGATTTTGATGTCGTGATTGCAACGCCGGATGCTATGCGTGTGGTGGGTCAGTTAGGCCAGATCCTCGGGCCGCGCGGTTTGATGCCGAACCCAAAAGTAGGCACGGTGACCCCGGATGTGGAAACGGCCGTTAAAAACGCCAAGTCAGGCCAGGTACGTTACCGGACTGACAAAGGCGGCATTATTCACTGCGCCATTGGTAACTTTGAGTTCGACAACACCTTGCTGAAAGAAAACCTGGAAGCCCTGCTGGTGGATTTGCAGAAAGCCAAACCGGCTTCCGCCAAAGGTGTATATGTGAAAAAAATTGCGGTTTCCACCACCATGGGACCGGGGGTTGCGATTGATCAGGCATCGTTAGCGATGTAGATGTAAGGGGCGAGGGACGAGGGACGAGAGACGAGGATTAAACAAGATCCTTGTCACTCGTGCTTCGTTACTTGTCACTTGATAAAAGACTTTGTGGCCAATGTTGTACTTGGCATTGTCCATCAAAGACCGCAGGTGCCTAAGGACGAAAGCATAAATTTTCGTTTGCAGGATTAAACCTCAGGCCTGCGCAGATGGTGTGTCTTTAGCAGATTTAGACGTGACCAGATTATTTCTGAAAACAGATTTTCTGCCAAAGCCCACTAAATTCAAGGGTAACCTCATTATTTTGATGAGGTCCATCGTCCACCAGCAAAGGATTATAACTGTCTTTTGCTACAAACGGAGGTAAGTTCGCGTGGCTCTCAGTTTTGAAGAGAAAAAAGCCATTGTGGCTGACGTCGCTGAAATCGCGGCTAGCGCGCACTCTGCTGTTGCGGCAGAGTACAACGGGCTGAGTTCTGAGGATATGACCGATCTTCGCGCCAAGGCGCGTATGGGGGGTGTCTATCTGCGTGTGGTTAAAAACACGCTGGCTCGGCGCGCTATCGACGGGACGGATTTTGATTGCATGAAGGACGCTCTGACAGGTCCGCTGGTACTGGCGTTTTCTCAGGAAGATCCCGGTTCTGCGGCAAGAGTGTTGAAGGACTTTTCCAAAGAGAACGACAAACTGGTTATCAAGGCCTTGTCAGTCGGCGGTCAGTTACTGGCGGCGTCTGAAATTGATCGCCTTGCCAGCCTGCCGACCAAAGACCAGGCTATCAGTATGCTCATGTCGGTCATGCAGGGACCCATTACCAAACTGGTGCGTACTCTTAATGAAGTTCCCGGCAAACTGGTTCGTACTGTCGCGGCTGTCCGCGATGCTAAACAAGCCTGATTTTACTAGTAGTCAGACTCGCGTAACCGTTATTTTAGTGTTTTAGGAGATATAAAATGGCTGTATCTAAAGAAGATATTCTGGACACGATTTCCAGTATGACTGTCATGGAAGTTGTTGATTTGATCGAAGCAATGGAAGAAAAATTCGGCGTTTCCGCTGCCGCTGCCGTTGCCGCTGCACCGGCTGCTGTGGGTGGTGCTGAGGCGGTCGTTGAAGAGCAAACCGAGTTTGATGTTGTTATGACCAGCTTTGGCGCTAACAAGATTTCTGTCATCAAGGCTGTTCGTGGCATCACTGCTCTGGGTCTTAAAGAAGCGAAGGACATGGTCGAGGGTGTTCCTTCCACCATTAAGGAAGCTGCCAGCAAAGACGAAGCAGAAGAGATCAAAAAACAGCTTGAAGAAGCTGGTGCTGAAGTCGAACTCAAGTAATTCCGATTGCTTCAGACTTGATTCATTTTTCCCACAATGATCAATTGAACCAGCAGTCGCTGGTGAAGTGTGTTTGTGCGGGAAAACGAAACTGTATGCACACCGGGCTGACAATCCAGACGTGATTGCCGGCCCGCTGTGCATTCCCTGTTGCGGATACGGCAACAGGGGATTTTCAGATTAACAGTTACACGTAAGGTGTCCAATGGGTTACTCGCTAACAGAAAAGAAACGGATTCGCAAAAATTTTGGCCGTCGTCCCAGTATTCTCGATATTCCCTACCTGCTTGCTACACAGATCGATTCTTTCCGGGGTTTCCTGCAACAGGATGTGCCGAAAGAACAACGTGAAGAAAAGGGCCTGCATGCGGCCTTTAAATCCGTTTTTCCGATCGCCAGCTATTCCGGGAATGCATCGATAGATTATGTGGATTACCGCCTCGGCACCCCCGTCTTTGACGTCAAAGAGTGCCAGATGCGCGGCGTCACCTATGCGGCACCCCTGCGTGTAACCCTGCGCCTGTTTATCTATGATAAGGAAGCCAAAACGCAGACTCTGAAGGAAACACGCGAGCAGGAAGTCTATATGGGTGAAATTCCACTGATGACAGATAATGGTACTTTCGTCATCAATGGTACGGAACGCGTTATTGTTTCCCAGTTACACCGTTCGCCCGGTGTGTTCTTTGACCACGACAAGGGTAAGACCCATTCCTCGGGTAAACTGCTGTTCAATGCGCGCGTGATTCCTTACCGCGGTTCCTGGCTGGATTTCGAGTTTGATCCCAAGGACTGCCTGTTCACGCGTATTGATCGCCGCCGCAAGTTACCGGTTACCGTCCTGCTCAAAGCCTTGGGTTACAACAATGAACAGATTATTGCCCTGTTCTTTGAAAATAACGATTTCAAATTTACCAAAGACGGTGTCACCATGAAGCTGGTGCCCGAACGCCTGCGTGGCGATGTCGCGACGTTTGATATTAATATTAAGGGCAAGTTGCTGCTGGAAGAGGGGCAGCGTATTACGATGCGCCATATCCGCGAGCTGGACAAAGCCGGGGTAAAGACGCTGCTTGTTCCTGATGACTATCTGCTGGAAAAAGTGATCGCCCATGACGTGATTAGCACCGAAACCGGCGAAGTCGTGCTGCATGCCAATGATGAAATCACCCCTGAGCGTTTGGAAGCGCTGAAAGAATCCGGGGTCAAGGGATTCCAGACTATTTTCACCAATGATCTGGATCATGGTCCTTATATTTCCAAAACTCTGGAGATTGACAACACGACCACCCAACTGGAAGCGCAGGTGGAAATCTACCGCATGATGCGTCCGGGCGAGCCGCCGACCAAGGAAGCGGCTGAAAATCTGTTCCATAATTTATTTTTCTCGGATGATCGCTATGATCTGTCCGTGGTCGGGCGTATGAAGTTCAACCGTCGCCTCGGACGCAAGAAAGAAACCGGCAGCGGGATTCTTTATGATCATTCCTATTTCAGCAAGCGCACCGATGATATCTCGAAAAAACGGGTTGAGGAATTTGGTGAAAGCTCCGACATCCTGGATGTAATCCTGACCCTGGTGGGTATTCGTGATGGCAAGGGTCTGGTGGACGACATCGATCACCTGGGTAATCGCCGCATTCGCTCAGTCGGTGAGATGGCGGAAAACCAGTTCCGGGTGGGTCTGGTACGGGTTGAACGCGCGGTAAAAGAACGCCTGAGCATGGCCGAAGCTGACAACCTCATGCCGCAGGAAATGATTAATGCCAAGCCGGTATCGGCGGCGATCAAGGAATTTTTTGGTTCCAGTCAACTGTCGCAGTTTATGGATCAGAATAATCCGCTCTCGGAAGTGACCCACAAACGCCGCATTTCTGCCTTAGGCCCGGGCGGTCTGACCCGCGAACGCGCGGGCTTCGAAGTGCGCGACGTACACCCGACCCACTATGGTCGCGTTTGTCCGATTGAAACGCCTGAAGGACCGAATATCGGCCTGATTAACTCGCTCTCGGTCTATGCGCGCACCAACAAGTTCGGTTTTCTGGAAACGCCGTATCGCCGGGTCAAAAATGGCAAGGTCACGGATGAAGTCGATTATCTGTCGGCCATTGATGAAAATGAATACGTGATTGCCCAGGCTAATGCCGAGCTGGACAACAAGAACAAGTTCACCGATGAAATGGTGCCCTGCCGTCATCAGAACGAATTCACCATGGCGGCGCCGGATACCGTCAATTATATGGATGTTTCACCCAAACAGATTGTCTCGGTGGCCGCCGCCCTGATTCCGTTCCTCGAACATGATGATGCCAACCGCGCCCTCATGGGGTCGAACATGCAGCGCCAGGCGGTGCCGACCTTGCGCGCCCAGAAACCGCTGGTCGGTACTGGCATCGAACATACAGTTGCGGTGGACTCCGGTGTTTCCGTGGTCGCCAGACGTGGCGGCGTGGTGGATTCGGTCGATGCCGCGCGTATTGTGGTGCGGATCAATGATGATGAAACCATTACCGGTGAAGCCGGTGTGGATATTTACAACCTCACCAAGTACACCCGTTCCAACCAGAATACCTGCATCAACCAGCGTCCGCTGGTAAGGCCGGGTGAAAAAATAGCGCGCGGCGATGTGATGGCCGATGGCCCGTCCACTGATATGGGCGAACTGGCGCTGGGGCAGAACATGCTGGTGGCTTTCATGCCCTGGCATGGTTATAACTTTGAGGATTCCATTCTTATTTCCGAACGGGTGGTGCAAGAAGACCGCTATACCACGATTCATATCGAAGAGCTGACCTGTGTGGCGCGTGACACCAAACTGGGTTCCGAGGAAATTACCGGCGACATTCCCAATGTCGGCGAGTCGGCGTTAGCCAAACTGGATGAGGCGGGTATTGTTTATATCGGCGCCGAAGTCAGGCCGGGTGATATTCTGGTGGGCAAGGTTACGCCCAAGGGCGAAACCCAGCTGACCCCGGAAGAAAAACTGCTGCGCGCCATCTTTGGAGAGAAGGCCAGCGACGTCAAGGATACCTCCCTGCGCGTTCGTTCCGGCATGATCGGTACGGTGATCGACGTGCAGGTGTTTACCCGTGACGGTCTGGAAAAAGATTCCCGTGCCAAGTCGATTGAGGAATCCGAACTTGAGCGGGTAAAGAAAGATTTCAACGATCAGCGCCGGATCATGGAAGATGATGCCTACCAGCGTGTGCAGAACATGTTGACCGGCAAGGTGGCCGAATGGGGTCCTGACCAGTTGAAGGCGGGTTCCAAGATCACTGCGAGTTACCTGGAAGAGCTGGAACGCGAAAAATGGTTCGAGATCAATCTGCGTAACGATGAAGCCAATGCGCAGCTTGAAGCCATGGCGGAACAGATTAAGCAGTTGCGCGTCGAGTTTGATGAAAAATATGAAGAAAAACGTAGCAAGCTGACTTCAGGCGATGATCTGGCACCGGGCGTATTGAAAATGGTCAAGGTGCATGTGGCGGTGAAACGCCGTCTGCAACCGGGTGACAAGATGGCGGGCCGTCATGGTAATAAGGGGGTGATTTCGATGATTGTTCCAGTCGAAGATATGCCGCATACCAAAGACGGTGAGCCGATCGATATTGTCCTTAACCCCCTGGGTGTGCCTTCGCGTATGAACGTGGGCCAGGTACTGGAAACGCATTTGGGCTGGGCCGCCAAAGGCCTGGGCAAAAAGATCAACGCCATGCTGCGAGCACAGGAAAAAATTACCACTGTGCGTAAGTTCCTGGATGAAATTTATAACAAGACCGAAGGTCAGCATGAAGATCTGAAATCCTTCAGCGATGAAGAAATCATGGAGCTGGCGCGTAACCTGCGTGATGGCGTGCCGATGGCGACCCCGGTGTTTGACGGCATCAAGGAAAGCGATATCAAACAGTTGCTTGCGCTGGCAGATTTGCCCCTTAGCGGTCAGACGACCCTGATCAACGGTCGTACAGGCGAAGAGTTTGAGCGCAAAATCACGGTGGGTTACATGTACATGCTCAAGCTCAACCATCTGGTGGATGACAAAATGCACGCCCGTTCGACCGGCCCCTACAGCCTGGTCACCCAGCAGCCGTTGGGGGGTAAAGCGCAATTCGGTGGTCAACGCTTCGGTGAGATGGAAGTCTGGGCACTGGAAGCCTATGGCGCCGCCTATACCCTACAGGAAATGCTGACGGTGAAATCGGATGACGTCAACGGACGTACCAAGATGTACAAGAACATCGTCGACGGCAACCATTATATGGAAGCCGGTATGCCCGAGTCCTTCAACGTACTGTTGAAAGAAATTCGTTCGCTGGGTATCGATATCGAACTGGAACAACAAGACTAAGAGTAGCTAGTAGCTAGTGGCTGGTAGCGAGGCCTGAATTTTAATCCTCGCTACTCGCTACTCGCCACTCGCAACTTGAACTTAGGAGTGACAACGTGAAAGATCTTCTCAAGATCCTCAAGCAGCAGACACAGATGGAAGACTTTGATGCGATTCGCATCGGTCTTGCCTCACCGCAGAAAATTCGATCCTGGTCCTATGGCGAAGTTAAAAAGCCGGAGACCATTAATTATCGTACCTTCAAACCGGAGCGTGACGGCCTGTTCTGTGCCAAGATCTTTGGCCCGGTGAAGGATTATGAATGCCTGTGCGGTAAATATAAACGTCTCAAGCATCGCGGTGTGATCTGCGAAAAATGCGGTATCGAAGTCACCCTGGCCAAGGTGCGTCGTGAACGTATGGGTCATATCGAGTTGGCCAGCCCTGTCGCGCATATCTGGTTCCTCAAATCGCTGCCTTCACGTATGGGCCTGATTCTGGACATGACCCTACGTGATATCGAGCGGGTGCTGTATTTTGAAGCTTTTGTCATTGTTGATCCCGGCATGACCGAACTCGAACGCGGGCAGTTGCTGACGGACGAAACCTACCTCGAAGCTATCGAGGAATATGGCGATGAATTCGATGCGCGCATGGGTGCCGAAGCGATTCAAGTATTGCTGAGTTCACTGAATCTGCCCAAGGCCTGTGAAGAAGTCAAGGAGGGCATGGGCGCCACCAAGTCCGAGACCAAGCTGAAAAAACTCGGCAAACGTCTGAAATTGCTGGAAGGTTTCATGACTTCAGGCAACAAGCCGGAGTGGATGGTCATGACCGTATTGCCGGTGTTGCCGCCGGAGCTGCGGCCGCTGGTACCCTTGGAAGGGGGACGTTTTGCTACGTCCGATCTCAACGATCTCTATCGCCGGGTCATCAACCGTAACAACCGCCTGCGCCGGCTGCTGGATCTGAACGCACCAGACATTATCGTGCGCAATGAAAAACGCATGCTACAGGAATCGGTCGATGCACTGCTGGACAACGGCCGCCGTGGCCGCGCTATTACCGGCTCCAACAAGCGGCCGCTGAAATCCCTGGCCGATATGATCAAGGGCAAGCAGGGGCGCTTCCGCCAAAACCTGCTGGGAAAACGTGTGGATTACTCTGGACGTTCTGTGATCGTGGTGGGACCGGCGCTCAAACTGCACCAGTGTGGTTTGCCCAAGAAAATGGCGTTGGAACTGTTCAAGCCGTTCATTTTCAGCAAGCTTGAACTGCGCGGCCTGGCGACGACGATTAAGGCCGCCAAGAAAATGGTCGAACAGGAAGGCTCGGAAGTCTGGGATATTCTTGAAGAAGTCATTCGTGAACATCCGGTGATGCTCAACCGTGCGCCGACCCTGCATCGTCTGGGGATCCAGGCCTTCGAGCCAACCCTGGTGGAAGGCAAGGCCATTCAGTTGCACCCGCTGGTGTGTACCGCCTTTAACGCCGACTTCGACGGTGACCAGATGGCGGTGCATGTGCCGCTGTCTATCGAGGCGCAGTTGGAAGCCCGCACGCTGATGATGTCCACCAATAATATTCTCTCCCCCGCTAACGGCGAGCCGATTATTGTGCCTTCTCAGGACGTGGTGCTGGGCCTGTATTACATGACCCGCGAATCGATCAACGCCAAAGGTGAAGGCATGGTCTTCCGTGATGTCAAGGAAGTGCATCGCGCCTACAATACCGGTGCGGTGGCCCTGCAGGCGAAAGTCAAAGTGCGGATTAAGGAAGTCCTGATTGATGAAGAGGGGGTGCGTACCGAGAATATCTGCATCAAGGATACGAGCGCGGGTCGCGCGCTGCTCTGGGACATCGTCCCCGATGGCATCGCCTATGATGTTATCAATCAGGACATGAAGAAGAAAGCTATCTCCAATCTGATCAATACCTGTTATCGTAAAAACGGCCTGAAAGATACGGTCATCTTTGCCGATCAGCTGATGTACATGGGCTTTGCTTACTCAACTCGCGCCGGGGTTTCCTTCGGCATCGAGGACATGATCATTCCGGATGAAAAAGCCAGTATTCTGGCGGCAGCCGAAGCGGAGGTTCACGAAATCCATGAACAGTACACCTCAGGCCTGGTCACCATGGGTGAACGTTACAACAAGGTGGTGGATATCTGGTCACGCACCAATGATCAGGTGGCTAATTCCATGATGGACATGCTGGGCACCGAAACCGTTATCGACCGGGACGGCAACGAGGTCAAACAGAAATCCTTTAACTCGGTTTATATGATGGCCGACTCCGGCGCGCGTGGTTCAGCGGCCCAGATCCGGCAGCTCGCGGGCATGCGAGGCTTGATGGCCAAGCCGGATGGGTCGATTATCGAAACGCCGATCACCGCCAACTTCCGTGAAGGTCTGTCGGTATTGCAGTATTTCATCTCCACCCATGGCGCACGCAAAGGTTTGGCCGATACGGCTCTGAAAACCGCTAACTCCGGTTATCTCACCCGCCGTCTGGTGGACGTATCCCAGGATCTGGTCATTGCCGGGGAGGACTGTGGCACCGATAACGGTCTGCTGCTGGCTAGTCTTATCGAGGGCGGCGATGTCGTCGAGCCTCTGAGTGAGCGCGTGCTGGGCCGGGTGGTTGCGCGTGACGTACTGGCACCTGACAGTGATGACGTGCTGATTGAAGCGGGCACTCTGATGGATGAAAAGTGGGTCGCCCAGCTGGATGGCATGGGCGTGGATCATATGCTGGTGCGCTCCGCCATTACCTGTGAAAACCACTATGGTGTTTGTTCGGGCTGTTATGGTCGCGACCTGGCTCGTGGGCATCGGGTTAATCAGGGTGAGTCGGTCGGCGTGATTGCGGCCCAGAGTATTGGCGAGCCGGGCACCCAGCTGACTATGCGTACCTTCCATATCGGGGGTGCGGCGAGTCGAGCCGCGGCCGCCAATAATATTGAAATCAAGAGCACCGGCACGGTGCGTCTGCACAACATGAAGACCGTGCAGCATGTTTCCGGTAACAACGTCGCGGTCTCCCGTTCCGGTGAAATTACCGTGCTGGATGAGCGGGGTCGTGAGCGTGAACGCTACAAGGTGCCTTATGGTGCGGTCATCACGGCTAATGATGGCGATGCCTGTGAAGCCGGCCAGATTCTCGCCAGTTGGGATCCTCACACCCATCCTATTATTACGGAAGAAGCCGGCATCGTGAAGTTTGTCGATATCGTCGAAGGTGTGACGGTACAGACTAAGATCGATGAAGTCACCGGTTTGACCAGTCTGGAAGTGACCGATCCCAAACAGCGGGGTACGGCGGCCAAAGATCTGAGGCCGATGGTGAAACTGCTGGCCGAAGACGGCAGCGATCTCATGATTACCGGCACCGATATTCCGGCCAACTACAACCTGCCGGCCGGTGCGATTATCGGCCTCAAGGATGGCGACAAGGTAGGCGTGGGTGACGCGGTCGCGCGTATTCCGCAGGAATCCTCCAAAACCCGCGACATCACCGGTGGTCTGCCGCGGGTGGCGGATCTGTTCGAGGCGCGCAAGCCCAAGGAACCCTCCATTCTGGCGGAGATCAGTGGCGTGGTCAGCTTCGGCAAGGAGACCAAGGGCAAGCAGCGGCTGGTGATCACCCCGACCGAGGGCGAAGTATACGAGACGCTGATCCCCAAATGGCGTCATGTCACCACCTTCGAAGGTGAGCAGGTGGCCAAGGGTGAAGTGATTGCCGAGGGCGAACCTAACCCGCATGACATTCTGCGTTTGCTCGGCGTCGAGGAGTTGGCGCGTTACATCGTCAAGGAAGTGCAGGACGTTTACCGCCTTCAGGGGGTGAAAATCAATGACAAGCACATCGAAGTCATTGTTCGGCAAATGCTGCGCAAGATCGAGATCAGTAGTCCCGGTGATAGCTCGTTTCTCAAGGGTGAACAGGTCGATCGTGCGCGTCTGCTGGAAGAGAATGATCGCCTCAAGGCCGCCGATAAAGACCCCGCCCTGTTTAACGAAATGTTGCTGGGTATTACCAAGGCCTCACTGGCAACCGAATCCTTCGTTTCGGCCGCCTCCTTCCAGGAAACCACCCGTGTCCTGACCGAAGCGGCCGTGAGCGGCAAGGTCGATGATCTGCGAGGATTGAAGGAGAATGTCATAGTCGGTCGTTTGATCCCAGCGGGTACCGGGCAGGCCTATCATGCTGAACGTCACCGCAAGCGGATGGAGATGATGGCACCGGCTGAAATGCTGGTGGAGACAGCGGACGAAATGCTGGACTCGGAAATCCAGTCCGCCATGGCTGACTCAGAAGCCAGCGCCGAATCCAGCGGACAGGGATGACTCGCCTCCAGTTTTGAACCGGATCTAAATCCGTCAGGGAATGACGGTCGTGGAGTGGAAGGGGTCAAGTCTTGCAATGCTACATTATTAACTTATACTTCAATCCATGGCGAGACCTTTACGAATAGAGCTAGCGGGTGGCCTGTACCATGTGACTTCACGAGGCGATCGGCAAGAGGAGATTTTTGTTGATGATGGTGATCGTCGCCGTTGGTGTGAGTTGTTTGCGACGGTTTGTGAACGGTTTAACTGGGTTTGTTGCGCCTATTGCCTGATGGATAACCATTATCACATTGTGGTGGAGACCATCGAACCTAACCTGTCCAAAGGGATGCGACATCTCAATGGTGTTTACACCCAACAATTCAATCGCACACATGGGCGAGTCGGCCATGTGTTTCAAGGGCGATATAAAGCGATTCTGGTCGACAAAGATAGCTACCTCCTGGCGCTATCGCGGTACGTCGTCCTTAACCCTGTTAGAGCGGGTATGGTGAAGTCAGCCGGGGCATGGCCCTGGAGTAGTTATCGTACTATGGTCGGACGTGTGCATTGCCCGCCCTGGTTGGAAACGGACGGCTTGCTCAGTCAATTTGGCAAACAAAGAAAACGGGCGATAGAAAAATACATTGACTTTGTCCGCGCTGGCGTCGAAGTGCCCTCTCTTTGGGAAGAACTGAGTAGCCAAATCTATTTGGGTGATGCGGACTTTGTAAAAGCTATGCAGGAAAAGATTGTGACCGATGGTGATTTAAAAGAGGTACCCAAAGCCCAGCATCGCCCATCTGAAAAGCCAATAAGACAGTACATGGCGGCCTACGACGATCGGCGGGAAGCCATGGCGGCCGCCTATCTGTCTGGTGGCTACACAATGAAAGCAATTGCTGAGGAATTAGGTATGCACTATGCGACGGTGAGCCGTGCGGTTAAGCGATTCGAGGATAGAGGAAAAGAAGTTTGATGTCGTATTGCAAGACCTGACCCCCAATAAATGACCCCCAATAAAAGTCACACAACCATCATTCCTGTGTCATCTTACATTGTCATAGTTTTTGTACAAATCAACCTAGATTCCGGGAGGAATAGCATGAATCGTTTTGTACTCAAAACTATCGTTACCGGTATAACCCTGGCAATGGCCCAGGTAGCTTCTGCCGGTACCCATGTACTTGTTAGCCCACTTGCTCAGTCCACCGCGCAGGTGACCTATCAACCCTATATACAACCAGGCGACGCAGGTAAGTTTGGCAAGCATGACCTCAAGGTCATCGCGTGGCAGACCAATGAGCCAGTGCCAAATAATGCATCCTATGTTGTTGAGTTTGGCAGGACGCTCAACTACGGTGAGAGCGCTATCGTCAAGAGTCATGTCGTAGACAACTATCTGAGTGCGGATCCATCACTACCGGTGCCGCCGACCGCATCGGGGGCACACGTCAACTACTATTCCGTTCTCAAAGGCCTCGACTATGATACGACGTATTACTATTGGGTGACAGGTCCGGGCCTGCCCGCCGAGGGCTTCGCATCATCGTTCCATACGCGTAAGCGCTCAGGGCATTTCTCGTTCGAGGTGATGGGCGACGAGGGTTTCTTCCAGGCTTTGCCCAAGTCCAACCCACCTCGGCGCGTGAATTACGAGGCCCGCATTGTTCACGAGATGTACGAGGTACACAATCTTCCGGTGCCGGGCGTATCGCGATTGCCGCGACCAGATCTGGCGCTTAATACGGGTGATAACGTTTACTATGACGGCGCCGAAGGCAGCTACCGCGACTTCTGGATGCCGGTGTGGAACAATGACGTCAGCTCCAATGAGACCGGTGCTCCGTTTATTCGCCATATTCCGTACTACATCGTCGTCGGTAACCACGACCTCGGCAGCACGGGTATCAGCGCCAACCTGCTGGGCAGTGCCAGTGCCGGCAAATACAGCGGTGGCACGGGTGGTGGCGACGCCTTGCAGTATTACAACAACTTCTACTTCCCACTCAACGGGCCGAAGGGCGTCGATCCGCAGTATATCTTCAACGGTGACGTGAGTAGCCCTACCGGGTTCTACTTCTCTTACAAAGGTGTGAACTACAGCTCGCCGGCAGCCATCGAGGCCTTCCGCGCCAGCACCACGGTCGATACCGGCAAGGGCAGTATGCGCCAGATCGATACCATGGGTAACTATTCCTTCGATCAGGGCAACACCCACTTTGTGTTTCTGGACGGCAATCCGCACCTGTTCGACGGGCTGCTCAGCTACGCACCTACCTACAAGGGCCCGGCCACCAGCTTTCCGGACTATCCGAGCATCCTGCGTAAGTGGCTCATTAACGATCTCGATAGCAGCGACCAGACCTGGAAGGTCGTCGTCTTTCACCACCCGTCGTTCTCATCGGGCAACCTGACCATGCGCAATTGGGAGATGCGCCGCGTGGCCAAGTTCTTCGAGGATCATGGCGTCAACGTCGTGTTCAATGGTCATGAGCACAACTACCAGCGGACCTATCCGTTACGGGCTTTGAGCACGGTTGCTGATGCGCCCAGTGTTAGCGGGCCACCGGCGGTAGCCATCGATAGCGGCTACGACGGTGTGGCAGACACGGTGCCGGATGGCGTGATTTATATCGTAGAGGGCGCCGGTGGTGAAGGCGGCCACGACAACGGTCTGGCGAAAACGCGCGGCGCCGGTCCGGGTGCTGATCAGGACGATTCAGCGACAGGAACGTACACCTACGGTCCGGGCTTAACCTTCCCGAATGGACCTGCGTCGTGGCTGGATGACCACCTTACGGGTGCGCAGATGGCTCCCTTCATGCCGGGTGCCGGGCAGGGGCCGAAGATCACGGCGCGCTTCAAGGCCAGGGTATTTTCTTTTGCTGACGTCGTGGTCGACCAGAATCGCCTGACGCTGTATCAGATCTCCGAACCGTTGCAGGCGACCTCATCAGCTACTGCCGAGAACCCGGCGCCGTTTGGCACGGACATCAATGGTAACCCGTTGAACGACCCGATTCCGGATACCCTCATCGACCCAGCTACCGGGAAGGTGGTGTCCGATCCGGCGGTTGGCACTCCCGCGCTGCTTGACCGGTTCACCATCACAAAACCGAGGGTGGGGCACAGGCTCAAGGTAAAACTGCACGCGCCTCGTGTGGTCACACCGGGTACGACGGTGAACTACTCGCTGACGGTCAACAATAAGACTGGTTATTCGCTCAACGGAACCCAGGCTGTTTTCACCCTGCCCGAAGGTATTAAGTTTGCCGGCCGCTTGGGCAACAATGTGACGCAGCACGGGCGGGACATCGTGGTGACTCTGGGGCGTCTGGTTGCGGGAGAGAAGCGCAACGTCAACCTGAAGGCTACCGTCCTGAGGGCAGATCGCCGCCACGAGAGGGAGGCGGAGGATTTGATGGTCGCCGCCAGGGTGCGTTCCGCGACGGTGATGCCGGTGATGGCAAACCGCATCTCGACCCACATCGCCGTTGGACACAAGCGTCACGGTCGCGACGACGACTAAGCGGAGTCACCCCTTGTGTGAAGTCCTGGCAGGAGATGGCAGAGAACGAACGTGGTTCTCCGCCGTCTCTCTTGCGGGATCAGGCAAAACAAAAACCTGAAAGCAGGGACTAAAATACAGTAAAAAAAGCCGGCGTCGGGAGACGCCGGCTTTTTTATATATTTTTGAGAATCCGTTGGATTTCAGGGCATAAATCCGCTATCTGACGCTTTTCTTCGCTTTGTAGGAAAAAGATCTGCTTTTTCGCGGGGAACCGGTTGCAGAATCCCTCAAGATTCACTAAAATCTCGCGCCTTACGACAGCTCAACCCTTGATATTGAAATCGAGGCACGAGTCTGTCGTTTATTTTCTGGAGTTAAAAGAATTATGGCCACAATTAACCAATTGGTACGCAAGCCGCGCAAGCGCAAACTGGAAAAGAGCAATGTTCCGGCGCTTGAGGCCTGCCCACAGAAACGCGGCGTCTGTACCCGCGTGTACACCACTACCCCGAAAAAACCCAACTCGGCGATGCGTAAGGTCGCGCGTGTACGCCTGACCAATGGTTTTGAAGTGACGACCTATATCGGTGGTGAAGGACATAACCTGCAGGAGCACTCAGTTGTGCTGATTCGCGGTGGTCGTGTCAAGGATTTACCGGGTGTGCGTTATCACACCGTGCGTGGCTCACTGGATACCTCGGGTGTCAGCGATCGCCGTAAAGGGCGTTCGAAGTACGGCACCAAGCGACCTAAATCGTAAGCAGAGCAATAATTGCCGGAGCGCATCGTTCCGGTCACATTGAGAAATCAGGAATAGTTAAATGGCCAGAAGGCGTGTAGCAGCAAAAAGAGAAATCTTGCCAGATCCGAAGTTCAAATCGGCGGTGATTGCAAAGTTCATCAATATTCTGATGCTAAGCGGCAAAAAGTCTGTCGCCGAAAAGATTGTCTATGGCGCACTGGATTCAGTCGCTGAACGGGGCAAGACCGAAGATGGCGTCGAAGCCTTCGAAAAAGCCCTGGAAAATGTGCGCCCCATCGTTGAGGTGAAATCCCGCCGCGTCGGTGGCGCCACCTATCAGGTCCCGGTTGAAGTTCGCCCCAGCCGCCGCAACACCCTGGCCATGCGCTGGTTGGTGGACGCGGCGCGCAAACGCAGTGAAAAAGGTATGGGTGCGCGTTTGGCCGGTGAAATCATGGATGCGTCCGAGAATCGCGGCAGCGCAGTAAAGAAGCGTGAAGATACGCACCGCATGGCCGAAGCGAATAAAGCCTTTGCGCATTATCGCTGGTAACAGCAAACCATTTATTTTGAGGAGATTGTCCCCTGACGGGGCGGAACGAACGTGGCACGCCAAACCCCCATCGAACGCTATCGTAATATCGGCATCATGGCCCACATTGATGCCGGTAAAACGACGACGACCGAGCGTATTCTGTACTACACCGGTATCTCACACAAGATCGGTGAAGTGCATGATGGCGCCGCGACGATGGACTGGATGGAACAGGAGCAGGAGCGTGGCATCACCATTACTTCAGCGGCGACCACCTGTTTCTGGCAGGGGATGGACAAACAGTTTCCCCAGCACCGCATCAATATAATCGACACCCCCGGGCACGTTGACTTCACTATCGAGGTTGAACGTTCCCTGCGCGTACTCGACGGTGCCTGTGCGGTATTTTGCGCCGTTGGCGGTGTCGAGCCGCAGTCCGAAACCGTCTGGCGTCAGGCCGACAAATACGGCGTGCCGCGCATGGCTTTCGTCAACAAGATGGATCGCGCCGGCGCGGATTTTCTGCGCGTTATCGAACAGATTAAAGATCGCCTGGGTGCCAATGCCGTGCCGATTCAGATGAATATCGGCACGGAAGAAAAATTTGAAGGTCTAGTCGACCTGGTGCGAATGAAGGCCATTTACTGGGATGATGCGGACATGGGCGTAACCTATGAAGCGCGTGAGATTCCGGAAGCATTACAGGCGCAGTGTGCCGAGCTGCGCGAACAGATGGTGTCCGCGGCGGCTGAGGCCAATGAAGCGTTGATGGACAAGTACCTCAATGAAGGCAATCTGTCCGAAGATGAGATTAAACAGGGTCTGCGCGCGCGGACCCTGAACAACGAAATTATTCCCTGTCTGTGTGGCAGCGCGTTCAAGAACAAGGGTGTGCAGGCGATGCTGGATGCGGTGGTTGAGCTGATGCCCTCCCCCGTTGATGTGCCGGCTATCAAGGGCGTGCTGGATGATGGTAAGGAAACGGAAGCCGAGCGCCACCCGGCGGATGATGAGCCCTTTGCCGCGCTGGCCTTTAAGATCGCCACCGATCCTTTTGTGGGCACACTGACTTTTTTCCGGGTCTATTCCGGGGTGCTGGAATCTGGTAGCTTTGTGTTAAATTCCGTGCGCGGCAAGAAAGAACGCATTGGCCGCATTGTACAGATGCATGCCAACAGCCGCGAAGAAATCAAGGAAGTTCGCGCTGGTGATATTGCCGCTGCCGTGGGCCTGAAAGATGTCACCACCGGTGACACGCTGTGCGATCTGGAACATGTCATTATCCTGGAACGGATGGAATTTCCGGAGCCGGTTATTTCCGTGGCCATTGAACCCCGAACCAAGGTGGATCAGGAAAAAATGGGCGTTGCCCTGTCCAAACTGGCGCAGGAAGATCCCTCTTTCCGCGTGCATACCGACGAAGAGTCCGGCCAAACCATTATCTCCGGCATGGGCGAACTGCATCTGGACATTATTGTTGATCGCATGAAACGTGAGTTCGGCGTTGGTGCTAACGTCGGCGCGCCGCAGGTAGCGTATCGTGAAACTATTCGCAGGCCGGTTGAAACCGAGGGCAAATTCGTACGCCAGTCCGGCGGTCGCGGCCAATACGGCCACGTACGCCTGCGCCTGGAACCGCAGCTGGCGGGCACGGGCTACGAGTTTGTGAATGAAATTGTCGGTGGTGCGGTACCCAAAGAATATATTCCTGCGGTGGATAAAGGCATCCAGCAACAGATGGAAAACGGCGTGATTGCCGGTTTCCCGGTCGTCGATGTCAAAGTGACCCTGTATGACGGTTCCTACCACGAAGTGGATTCTTCGGAAATGGCGTTTAAAATCGCCGGTTCGATGGGTTTCAGAGAAGGCGCCAGGAAGGCTGGCCCGGTGCTGCTTGAACCCGTGATGAAGGTGGAAGTGGTAACCCCGGAAGATTATATGGGGGATGTGATGGGTGATCTTAACCGCCGCAGGGGCATTCTTCAGGGGATGGACGATGTTCCGGCAGGCAAAATTATCAAAGCCGAAGTGCCATTGGCTGAAATGTTTGGTTACGCCACCGATCTGCGTTCGGCAACGCAGGGGCGCGCCACCTACAGTATGGAATTCGAGAAGTATGCAGAGGCGCCTGCGGGTATCGCAGATGAAGTCATCAAGAAAGTATCATAGCCATTAGATTTGAGATTAAGAGGGTAACACGGTGTCCAAGGAAAAATTTGAACGAACGAAACCGCATGTAAACGTGGGCACGA
>CAZQVV010000051.1:0-19130 GCA_964596835.1 uncultured Thiohalophilus sp.
CCCGGACGGACAAAGACAAGGGGCGCGAGTTTCAGGGCACTTTGAACAGGCAACGTGCCTACATATCCATCCAAAGCCCTAAGCACACCAGCCACCTGTTGTGGTTCCGTCACTGCAGCGAAGTGTCCTCGATTCTTAATCGGGGGAAGCGCGCCTCGCAGATCACTAGAAGGGTCACGTTCAGCCCGCCCGGTGGCCACGGCATAGCGGAAAACCTGGCCACAGTTGCCTAATGTCCTGTGTGCCGTTTCCAGGGCACCACGATCTTCAATACGCCGGATAACCTCAAGCAGTTGGGAAGCCGTAATATCCGCAATCGGGCTATCCCCTAACCTGGATAAACCACAAGATAAGTACCTTCACGAAATAATTTTCTACAAAATGCGCAGAAAATTATTTCTAAGGTACTAACCATCCAAAAATGTCTCGTTCAAAGCGTCGGATAATCCGGGAAGCATGGGCCGGTGCCCAGTTGATTTTGTGCCTGGTGAACCATTCACGGGTAAGCACTTCAAAAGAATTTGCAGCCCGTTCAACCGTGGCGGTCTTCTGTGCCTTGCGATGTACGCTCGGGTCAATCTTATTGGCAATCAGCTTGCGGGCTTCATCGCGCCGTTCACGGGCATCCTTCAGGGACACATCAGGGTAGATTCCGAGGCTCAGGCGCTTCTCTTTTCCGTTGAATCGGTACTTCAGCCTCCACCACTTTCCCCCTGCTGGTGCTACCTCCAGGTACAGACCTTTTCCATCAAATAGCTTGCGGGACTTCTCGGAAGGTTTTGCGTTGCGGACAGCGGTATTCGTTAACATTTGGGGGCAACCTTTTTTGAATATCTGGATGTATTCCCCAATATTGCTCCCACTTAATGCTGATTGTTAATGGATCTTAATGAATCTCTTGACCCCTTAAATACCGGTAAGCGACTGTTTTTAGGCAATAAAAAAGCCGTTATAGAACGGCTTTGAATGTTGTATTGGTAGCGAGAGGGAGACTTGAACTCCCGACCTCAGCATTATGAGTGCTGCGCTCTAACCAGCTGAGCTACCTCGCCATAGGGAAAAGATGACAACACACCACACGGGGCTGCCACTCGGTTACTGGGCGCGCATTGTCGGCATTTTAGGCTGTGATGTCAATATATAGGTCTGTCCTCAGCCCAGCTTGTCCTGGTATTTTTAATACTGGACATGAACCCGCGATCAAGGCACAAAATCTTTTGATGATACGGGTCTGGCGATGCCAAAACCCTGGGCATAGTCAACGCCAATTTCCTCCAGTTTCTCAAGGATGGCCTGGTTCTCCACAAATTCGGCAATGGTCTGCAAACCCATCACCCGGCCGACCTGGTTAATAGCCTCGACCATACTGAAATTGACGGCATCGGTCGCGATGTCTTTAACCAGCGAGCCGTCGATTTTCAGGTAATCCACCGGCAGATTCTTCAAATAGGCAAAGGAGGACATGCCGGTGCCGAAATCATCCAGCGCGAACTTGCAGCCCAGTGATTTCAGATCCTTGATAAAACTGATCGCACTGCTGAGATTACCCACTGCCGCAGTTTCGGTGATTTCAAAGCAAATGGACGACGCTGCAATGTCATAGGTGGACAACATGGCCATCAGATCATCCAGAAAGTGCTCATCACCCAGCGACTGGCCCGAGATGTTGATAGCGGTAATCATATGCGCCATGTTCTGGCGATTGTCGCGTAACCATGCGAAGGTATGATTGATGACCCAGCGATCCAGTTCGGACATTAAATTATAGTGTTCAGCCGCCGGTATAAAAGCGCTTGGAGGAATCATCTCGCCATTTTTGCCGATCATGCGTACCAGCACTTCGACATGACCAATACCATCATTGGAACGCCCTACCGGCACGATGCGCTGGCAGAATATTTCCAGCAGATCCTGCTCCAGCGCTTTCTGGATATGCGAAACCCACTGCATTTCCCCATGCTGGCGCGCCAGGTCCTCGTCATTCTGATGATAGATGTGAATGCGGTTGCGGCCTTCCTCCTTGGCCAGAAAACAGGCGCTGTCGGCAAGACTCAGAACATTGACATCATCACCCTGGTTGTAGGCTGCAATTTCAACGATACCGATACTCACACCAACGGAGAAGGTCTTGTCTTCTATGTGGAAACGAAAATTGCGCACCGCCCGCTGCAATTTTTTTGACACCTGCCAGGCCTGGTTCAGATCACAGTTTTTCAGTAAGACGCCAAATTCATCCCCGCCCAACCGCGCCAGCGTATCCCCATTGCGCACTTCCTTCCGCAATACCTGACTTAGCAGTTTTAGGAGTTCATCACCGGCAAGATGCCCACTGGTATCGTTAACGACCTTGAACTGATCCAGATCCATGTAAAACAGGACGTGGCGTTCATTTTCCAACTTTGCCCCTTTCAGGGCTTTCTTGAGGCACTGATCAAATTCATAGCGATTGAGTAGCCCGGTCAGCGCATCGTGGCGGGCGAGATAATCCATCTGGCTGGCCATGGCCACGGATTCCGACATATTACAAAATACCAGCACCGCACCGCTGATTTCACCCTGCTCATAAATCGGGTTGGTGGAATAGCGTACATGAATACAGCGATTCAATTTTGTCCACAAAACCGCACTCTCGTCCCGGAAACCATGCCCTTCATTCATGCTGCGAATAATCTTGCTGTCTTTTTTGTGCAGCGGTTTGCTATCTTCACCGGAATGCTGAATCAGGATGTGGATATCCTTCCCCTGCAATTCACCGGCGCTAAAATCCAGGATGTCCATGGCCGCCTGATTGACAAAGGTACAGCGTAGATCCCTATCCACGCCGATAATGCCATCGCTGGTCGATTCCATCAGAGTATCGATATATTCATGCAGATCATGGGAGGCGTCTTGAGCGACACGCACCTCATCCAGCGAACACGCCAGGGCTTCCCGTGACCGGCGATGCTCGTCTGTCTCAATATTCAGGGCCAGATAATCAGCCACCGAGGCAACAAAGTTTTCTTCATCCAGATGCCAGTGCCGCGACTCGCCAACGTGTTCGCAACAAAGAATGCCGACGACCTGCCCGGCAATTCGCAGGGGGGCATCCAGCATCGCGCCGATCCCCAGCGGCTTCAGATGTGCTTCAGCGAACTCTGTGGTAAGGGGATCAGATAGGGCGTCATCCACAGCAAGACAGCGTCCCTTCTCAATAGTGTCGAAATAAACAGAAAAGTCCGCAGCATGTCGCACTGGAGCACGAGCATGCTCACACGGACTATGTTGAAACAGATCCTGACATTCAACCTTTTCCCGCGTTTCATCGAACAGCCAGAGGCTAACCCGCTCTACCCGCAGAGTACGGGCGACGACTGCTGTTGTATACGCCAGCAATGGTTGCAGATGATCCGGATCGTTGAAACGGTTCCGGGACAGTTGCAACAGCGCGCCCTGCTGCTCACGCAGGCGCGTATTGATAGTATTCAGATCGCCCCCTTGTATGCGCTGTTCAGAGCGCCGCTGGGCCACGCCGGTAATCATGCGCTGATCCCCCTTCTCGTCGATATTCGCCAGCAACCTGAACAGGTACTCAACCGTACCCTCAGACGTGTGTATCCGGGCGCAGAATTCATTCATCCCCCGGCGCCGGGCATCTTCCAGCGCCGCCTGAACAATATCCCGATCTCCGGGCATGATCACATCCAGCAGTTTCTGGCCCATTAGATCCTCTGAAACCCGACCGGTCACATGTTCAAATTCTGAATTCCATTGCAATAGGCGGTCGTCGCCGTCTACCGAATAGTAGATTCCGGCACATTGCGAAAAAATATGATCAGCAATCTCAGGTAACTGCGGCATAAATGACTACCTGTATCATTAATTATTTATGATTGAGTCATGAATGTGTCTGTAGACACAGGTTTTAACCTTATCGGCAAGACGTGAAAAATAATGAGGGAATTTGGGGAAGATGTCACCATGAACGACGCAGCCCGCCACTATACCTTCATAAAGGCAGGCGCGAAGAAGGTAAAGATACTTATAAAAGAATAGCTTACGGGGAGAACCCGAGGTTTAGACATTGAAGCGGAAATGCATGATATCGCCATCCTGAACGATATAATCCTTGCCTTCCAGGCGCAGCTTACCGGCCTCTTTGGCACCGGCCTCGCCCTGGAACTGAATAAAGTCGTCATACCGCATCACTTCGGCACGAATAAAGCCTTTCTGAAAATCAGTGTGAATGACGCCGGCCGCTTCCGGTGCGGTCGCGCCAATTTTCACAGTCCAGGCGCGAACTTCCTTCACCCCGGCGGTGAAATAAGTCTGCAAATCCAGCAGGCGGTAACCGGCGCGGATCACGCGGTTCAGCCCCGGTTCGTCCAGCCCCATTTCATCCAGAAATTCCTTCAGATCCTCGTCTTCCAGCTCCACCATCTCAGCTTCAATGGCGGCGCAAACCGGCACCACCGGCGCACCCTCGGCCTCGGCAAACTTGACCACTCTATCCAGCAAGGAGTTGTCTGCAAACCCGTCCTCGGCCACATTGGCAATATACAAGGTCGGTTTGGCGGTGAGCAAAAACAGATCGCGAAGTTGCCCCATCTGGTCGGCATCCAGTCCCAGCGTACGCACCGGCTCACCCTGATTCAGATGCACTTTCACTGATTCCAGCACCGCCAATCTTGCGATCGCAACCTTGTCGCCGGAACGCGTCATTTTGGTGGTTTTAATTATCGCCTTGTCGACCGAATCCATGTCCGCCAGCGCCAGTTCGGTATTGATGACGTCGATATCATCCAACGGACTGATTTTACCCGCCACATGCACCACATCATCATCCTCGAAACAGCGCACCACCTGAGCGATAGCGTCGGTCTCACGGATATTGGCCAGAAACTGGTTGCCCAGCCCCTCGCCCTTTGAGGCTCCCGCCACCAGTCCGGCGATATCAACAAACTCCATCGTGGTCGGCAACACCCGCTCGGGGTTGACGATTTTCGCCAGCGCATCCAGGCGCGAATCCGGCATGGGCACAATGCCCACATTCGGTTCAATCGTACAAAACGGATAGTTCTCGGCCTGAATCCCGGCCTGCGTCAAAGCGTTGAAAAGAGTGGACTTGCCCACATTGGGCAGGCCCACGATACCACATTTAAATCCCATTTTTTAGTTCCGGGTAGCGAGGGGCCAGGGTCAAGAATATATAAAAACATCAGACCGGTTGCCATTAATAAACTACCCCGTCACAAGCGGACGGGGTATTAAGTTATAGCGTGCTGATGGGGTTTCCCTGAACTTCGCGCTTCGCTCTACCCATCCTGCTGTTTTTCACTGCAAGCAGCGGGGACTACACCCAAAGCTGATGGGTTTCGCTTCGCTCTACCCATCCTACTGTTTCTCGCTGCAGGCTGCGGGGAATGACATCCAAAGAGATCAGCAATTTTCTTACGAGTAGCTGGTAACTAGCCACTGTGCAACTGGTTCATCGCCTTCTGCAATTCACCATCGATCACCCACGGCAATACCGCAAGAGCACGCTCAATCGCACGCTCGATTTCAATTTGCTCATCGGTGGAGGTTTTTTTCAGAACATGGCCATGCACCTTGTGTTTGTCGCCGGGATGACCGATACCCAGACGCAGGCGCAGAAAACCGTTGGCACCCATGCGGCTGATAATGTCGCGCAGGCCATTGTGGCCGCCATGGCCGCCACCCTGTTTAAGACGGGCAATGCCTGGCACCAGATCCAGATCATCATGCACGACCAGAATATGCTCTACTGCGATCCTGTAGAATTGCGCCAGAGCGAGCACGGCCTGTCCGCTGTTGTTCATGAAGGTGCCGGGTTTTAGAAGCCAAACATCCTGCCCGGCCAGATGTAGACGGGCTACCTCGCCATGAAATTTTTTTTCTCCGCGAAAAGGTGTGGACGGTTTCAGCGCATCCATGAACCAGAAACCGGCGTTGTGCCGCGTATGTTCATATTCCGGACCTGGATTTCCCAATCCGGCAATCATGTGTATACGCGCAGACAAGGCCAGTCTCCGTTACGGAAAAAAACCTACTCCTCGCCGCCTTCTGCCGCTTCGCCTTCCGCTGCTTCACCTTCCTCAACATCAGCATCCTTCGCACCACGCGCCATATGGATGCTGACAATCGCCGGATTATGGCCTTCACCATGCGTCAGCTCAACGGCTTCGACACTGCCAGGCAAGGAAATTTCAGCCAGATGGATAGACGCATCCAGTTCCAGTGTACCCAGATCCACTTCGACGTACTCAGGTAGATCTTTTGGCAAACAGGCAATTTCGATTTCAGTCTGGCTATGGCTAACCAGTCCGCCCTCTTTCACGCCCGGCGCATGCTCTTCATTGATGAAGTGCAATGGCACATGGACGCGAATTTTTTCATTGGCGCTGACACGCTGCAAATCCATGTGCATGATCACCGGCTTGCTGGGGTGGCGCTGCAGATCCTTAAGAATAGCCTGCTCTTCGTCCTTGCCCAGTTTGACAGTAAGGATGTGGGAATAGAACGCTTCGTTGTCCAGCGAATGGGCAAGCTGGTTGTGGCTTAAGGTAATGGAAACAGGGTCTTTCCCCGCCCCATAGATAACAGCAGGAACCCTACCCGTACGGCGCAGGCGGCGGCTCGCACCTTTCCCCAGATCCGCACGTGGCTCTGCTTCCAGAACAAAATTATTACTCATTGGTGTATCTCCTGATAAATAAAACAAACGCCCTTTTGCAACAGGCAAAAGGACATGCCTCTCTCCGCGACCAGAGAGGGGATCGGCGCCGACCCGGCAAGGGCCAGCTCAAACAGCGCTCTGTTTGCCGGGGCTAATCGACAAACAGGGAACTGACTGATTCTTCATTACTGATTCGGCGCATGGTTTCCGCCAGTAACTCAGCAATACTCAATTGGCGGATTCGCTCGCAATCGCGCGCAGCCGGCAACAAAGGAATGGTGTCGGTCACCACCAGCTCATCCAGTTGCGAAGCATTGATATTGTCCACCGCCGGCCCCGACAGCACCGGATGCGTACAATAAGCCACCACGCATGCAGCGCCATGTTCTTTCAGCGCCCTGGCCGCCTGACACAGAGTACCGGCGGTATCCACCAGATCATCGACAATGACACAGGTGCGGTCTTTCACGTCACCGATGATGTTCATCACTCTGGCCTCGTTGGGTCGCGGCCGACGTTTGTCGATAATAGCCAGATCCGCATCATCCAGACGCTTCGCCAATGCCCGGGCGCGCACCACGCCGCCCACATCCGGCGAGACGACCATTAAATTAGAATATTTCTGCCGCCAGATATCCCCCAGCAGAATCGGCGAGGCATACACGTTATCTACCGGAATATCGAAAAAGCCCTGGATTTGATCGGCATGCAGATCCACGGTCAGCACCCGATCCGTTCCCGCCACGCCGATCATGTCCGCGACCAGCTTGGCGGTAATCGGCACGCGCGCCGAGCGGGGACGACGATCCTGGCGGGCATAACCAAAATAGGGGATCACGGCCGTCACCCGTGCGGCTGATGACCGGCGCATGGTATCCACCATGACCATTAATTCCATCAGGTTGTCATTGGTCGGCTCACAGGTCGGCTGGACGATAAATACATCACGACCACGGACATTTTCCATCACCTCGATCATGACTTCACCGTCGCTGAACTTGCCGACCAGCGCCTTGCCCAGAGGCATGTTCAAGCGTGCGGCAATGTCCTGGGCCAGTCGCGGATTGGAATTTCCCGCAAATACCATCATGCTGTCGACCACGCTTCTCCCCGTACGAGTTGCAACTGAATACACGTTAACAGATACCCGCAAAATGCCGCGATTTCAATATGGCTGGCCCTGGAGGACTCGAACCTCCAATGACAGGATCAAAACCTGTAGTGTTACCATTACACCAAGGGCCACTATTCTTTCTCCGCCGGAAAGCTGAATCGGTCTGGCACATTTAATCCGGCCTCGCAAACGAAGCCAGACAAGCATTCAAAGGCGACTGATTCATGCCTTGCGCCACAAACCCCTGCCACTGCGCACTCAATTTCAAACAGGCCGAACGCGCCGCCGATTCCGATTCAAATGCCGCAAACACACACGCACCCGTCCCGGTCATTCTTGCCGGCGCATACGCCTCAAGCGCCAGCAGAGCGGCATCCACCTCGGGATACTGCGCCCGCACCCGCGACTCACATACATTTTTCACAGCCACACCACCAAGAAAGTCGCGTATTGTAATCGCTGGGCAATCACGCTGCAATTGCGGATCGGCAAAAACCTCGGCTGTAGAGACGCTTATGGGCGGGATCAGCACCACAAACCAGGGCTGAGAAAGTTCTACCGGGGTCAGCGCCTCGCCCACCCCTTGTGCCCAGGCGGCCTGTCCCTGCACAAAAACCGGCACATCCGCCCCCAATTCCAAACCCAGCTCCGCCAGTGTAGCGAGGTCCACACCCGCATTCCAGTGCGCATTCAGCGCCACCAGGGTAGTGGCAGCATCCGAACTGCCGCCTCCCAGCCCGCCGCCCAGGGGCAACTTTTTTTTCAGCTCGATATCTGCCCCCAACCTGACTCCAGTATGCTTCTGCAACAAACGCGCCGCGCGCAGCACCAGGTCCGTCTCCTCGCTGACTCCGGGAAAGGCATAGCAACGCCGAATTTTTCCATCCTTACGCAGAGAAAAACGCAAAATATCGGCAACGTTCAGAAACTGGAAAATTGTTTGCAGATTATGAAAACCATCCTCCCGGCGGGAGGTAATATGCAAAAACAGGTTAAGCTTGGCCGGGGCGGGCCAATTGATGATAGGAGCTTTGCAATTCACGCGGCTATTGAAGCACAGGCAGTAAAGGATCGTAAATAGCTGGGATAAAGTTCAGTAGGGTGGGTTGCCTGTCCCTGGTCCCTGATAAATATTCCATTTATCAACCACCATACGAACTTCGACACCCTTATTATTGCGAATAAACAGTTTGTCCGGCAATTGTAGCGTATCGACCTGAGCATAGCGTTTCATGTCAATCGACCAGTCGCCCTGACGCAAATGTACGAGCCGCCCCCAAGCATCCAACTGCGATGCCTGCACACCTCCGCTTGCCGGGTCCGGCAAACCACGGATCCAGTAATACAGGCTGGTCACCGGCATGTAGACGCCAGTGTGCTCCAGCAGCAAGCTATCCGGTTCCTGCGCATAATAAGTGCGGCCATCACTGTCGTAGAGAAAAACCCCGTCTTCACTTCCCTGCAGACGCACCTTGCCCATGCCGAGAGGGCCGGAGAGGCGGATTTCGTAATGATCGGCCTGCTGTTGCCAGATCACATTTAGCTGCCAGGCGTCCTCTTCGTTTGAAACGCTTACCCGGCCGGATAATTGCCAGCTCTGCAAAGCGCTAAGCCGCACCTGACGTGACTGCCAGGTAATCTCCGGGGAGGCGACTGGTGGAGGAACGGGAGTGGGCGGCACGCTGGCGCAACCTGCTAGCAGCAGGCAGACTCCAAGCAGGCGTTTCATTCCATGAAACGCTGCATCACATTTCGTAGCAGTTTATACTTCGGCGTCTGTTGTAGTGCGTCATCCCAAATCTTGCGCGCAGCAGCTTGATTGCCGCTGACCCAGAGGACTTCCCCCAGATGCGAGGCAATTTCCGGATCCCGCATTTTTGCATAGGCGCGGCGAAGCAATTTTAGCGCCTGCTCGTATTTGCCCAGCCGGTAATAACCCCAACCCGCGCTATCCATAATGGCGGGATCATCCGGTTTGCGCGCCAGTGCTTTTTCAATATAGTTCATCCCTTCCTGCAGGCGGTTCGTTTTGTCCACCAGGGTATAACCCAGCGCATTCAAGGCCTCGATATTATCCGGTTCGTTCTTCAGGATCAGTTGCAAATCCTTAATCGCGACATCCAGGCGTTTGATTTTCTCGGCAACCAGAGCGCGGGCATACAACAGGCGGGGATTCCCGGGCATCTGCTCCAGCGCCTGGGTGTAAAGCTCGAACATTTTTTTCGGCTGCCCCGCTGCTCGTAATAATTCTCCTTCAGCCAGGTACAGACGTAGCTGCACTTCCAGGGTCGGCGCCTGAATCCGGTGTAACTGGCTACGCGCTGCCTGCAGTTTGCCCATTCCTGCCAGCAAGCCGGCAATACGGATCTGGGCCTCGATATACAGGGGATTTTTCTTCACGCGCCGGTAATACTGGATGGCCTGCTGTGGCTGTTTTTTTATCTGGTACAGCTCACCCAGATAAAAGTTCGCCTCACTGGTGCGCTTGCCGGTTTTAAGCAGTTTTTCGAAACTGACCTGTGCCTCATCCAGCTTCCTGACCTGCAGCCCTAATAATCCCATGGCGTACAACGCATCCACATGTGCGGGTTTACGCTCAAGCACCTCCTTGAACTCTTTCCGCGCCTGCTCATATTTCTTTTCATCAATCAGTTTGCGCGCGTAATAGAGTCGCAATCTAATGTCATCCGGGTAGGCCGTCGTGGCCGCCGCCAGTTTTTTCAATGCCTCGGCATTGTGTCCCTGACGAATCAGTATATCGGCCTGCAACAGGTGGGCGTCAATCCAGTCCGGCTTCAGCACCAGGGTTTTATTAATATTGGTCGCCGCCTTGTCCAGTTTACCTAGCAACAGGGCCAGATGACTATCCGCATAGAGTGCGGCCGGATCCTGCCGGCGCCTGGCCACCAGTTTGTCCATCACTGCCATGGCCGCCTGTTTGTCCTGTTCCTTGCTCAGCAAGGCTACAATCAGCATGAAGCCTTTGTTGCCTTCGGTGTTTTTTGTGTCCCGGGTCGCCGTGAGAATCTTTTCAAAATGCGCCAACGCCGCATCGCTTTGCCCCATTCGCACCAGCAAGGCGGCTGTGACCTGCTGCGCCTGCAAATTACCCGGCTCCAGTTTGACCCAGATTTTCGCCGCCTTCAGCGCATTTTTGTCATCATGTGCAAATACCGCAATGCGCGCAGCGCGTTCAGCCACCTCCGGATCCGGTTCCAGATGCAGGGCCTGCATGTAGTGACCAACCGCCTGGACGAACTGCCCACGCTGACCGGCGATCTCGCCGCTCAACAGATGGTAGAGTACCGCTGGACTCACTGGTCGCTCAGCGATGGGTTTAACAGTAGGCGCTTTAGCTTTTTTTAACGCTTCAGGTTTGAATGCCGTCGGCTTGTGCGATTCATTGTAAATAACCCTCTGATTGGTGCATCCCTGAAACAGGAGCGGGAACAGGATCAGTAGGGGGAGTATTTTTTTTAGTAACATGGTAATTTGCCCAGGCAGGCGAAAAGTGAACAATTTGAATTTTAAGACGCTTGCAAACTCAGGACTATTCTAACGCGCCTGTGGGAAAACCGCTCAAATTTTCTCGGTTTTTCGTTGCATAGAACAGCTATGCAGCTCAAAAGCGTGAAAATTTACTCTCGCTTTCCCATCTTGCTCGCGCCGGATACCTGAATCCTGCACACTCCTGATCAACAAATAGTATGAATAATAGTACCCAACTATAACCGACTTTTCATGTTTTGCCTTATAATAGTATTTCATTCATTATAACCACTTAATTTAGGCGGTTATTTAGCAGTCCCCTAACAGGCCCAGAGTGACTCTTTTAGCATTAGGCATTAATCACAAAACTGCTCCTGTCGATATTCGAGAGAAAGTCGCTTTTTCGCCGGACACCCTCGAAGCAGCGCTTCAGGACCTGCTCACCTGCGATGCCGTCAGCGAAGCGGCGATTGTCTCCACGTGCAACCGCACCGAACTTTATGTCGGAATTGATAATGAGTCCGACCAGACCGTCATCGAATGGTTCCGTAATTTCCACAATCTGAGCGCCGAGGAACTGGATCCTTATTTGTTTAATCACACCGAAAACGCCGCCGTTCAGCATGTGCTGCGGGTCGCCAGTGGACTCGATTCGCTGGTACTGGGCGAACCGCAGATTCTCGGCCAAATCAAGGATGCCTACCAGAGAGCCAGCGCCGCCGGGGCCATCGGCCAGCAGCTCAACCGCCTCTTCCAGCATACCTTTGCCGTGGCCAAACAGGTGCGCACCGAAACGGCCATTGGCGCCAGCCCGGTTTCCGTCGCGTTTGCCGCCGTCAGTCTGGCAAGACAGATTTTTGCCGATGTCAGCAAACACACGGCATTACTCATTGGTGCCGGTGAAACTATCGAGCTGGTGGCCCGCCATCTCCAGGAACAGGGTATACACAAAATCATCGTGGCCAACCGCACCGTGGAACGGGCGCAGGAACTGGCGCAACTGTTCGATGGCGAGGCCATTGCGCTGGCGGATATTCCTGAACGTCTGGTGAACGCCGACATCATCATCTCCTCCACCGCCAGCCAGTTGCCCATCCTTGGCAAGGGCGCGGTGGAACGAACGCTGAAAGCACGTAAACATCGTCCTATCTTCATGGTGGACATTGCAGTACCCCGCGATATCGAGCCGGAAGTCAGCCAGCTCAACGATGTCTATCTCTACACGGTGGATGATCTGCAGGAAGTGATTGAGGAAGGCCGCCAGTCCCGCGAAGAAGCCGCCAGGCAGGCCGAAAAAATCATCGACAACCAGGTCGATCACTTCATGGGCTGGCTGCGCTCACTCAACGCCGTGGACACCATTCGCGCCTATCGCCAGCAGGCTAACCGCCTGCGTGACGAAACGCTGCAACACGCCGAACGTCAGCTCGCCTCGGGCAAAGATCCACAGCAGGTCATGGGTGAACTGGCGCGCAATCTGACCAACAAGCTGATCCACCGACCGACTGTACAGCTCAATCGCGCCGCCTATGATGCCCACAATGACTTGCTCTCGCAGGCACGCATCCTGTTCGACCTCGACTCTGAAGAAAATTAACCTCCTATGAAGGCATCTATTTATTCCAAACTGGAAGGTCTGTCTGAGCGGCTGGATGAAATCAACGCCCTGCTCTCGGATTCCAGCGTCATCCAGAATCAGAAACAGTTTCGCAGTCTGTCACAGGAACATGCCCGTATCAGTCCGGTCATTGATTGTTTTCTTGAATATCAGTCAACTCTCAATACGATTCACGATGCCGAACAGATCCTCAATGAAGAGGACGCAGAGCTACAGGAAATGGCCCGCGAAGAACTGGCCGCTGCCAGGCAGCGGCGTGATGAACTCAAAACGCAGCTGCAAATCCTGATGTTGCCCTCGGATCCCCATGATGACAAAAACGTCTTTCTTGAAATCCGCGCCGGCACGGGGGGTGATGAAGCAGCGCTGTTCGCCGGCGATCTGTTTCGCATGTATGCCCGCTATGCCGAACTGCGCCGCTGGCAACTGGAAATCGTCAGTGAGAGTCATGGAGAGCATGGCGGCTACCGGGAGATCATCGCCCGCATTGACGGTGAAGGCGCTTACTCCCGACTCAAGTTTGAATCGGGCGCCCATCGCGTCCAGCGCGTACCCGAAACCGAATCCCAGGGCCGCATCCACACCTCGGCCTGTACCGTGGCCATCATGCCCGAAGCCGATGAAGTGGAAGCCATCGACATCAATCCCAAAGATTTGAAAATCGATACCTTCCGCGCCTCCGGCGCCGGGGGCCAGCACGTCAACAAAACCGACTCGGCCATCCGCATTACCCACCTGCCCAGCGGCCTGGTGGTGGAATGCCAGGACCAGCGTTCCCAGCACAAAAACCGCGCCCAGGCCATGTCCCTGTTGCAGGCGCGCCTGTTCAACGCCGAGCAGGAAAAACAGCAGGCCGAACAGGCCCAGACCCGGCGACTACTGGTCGGCAGCGGTGACCGCTCCGAACGCATTCGCACCTATAACTTCCCCCAGGGCCGGATTACCGATCACCGCATCAACCTGACCCTCTACAAGCTGGACGACATCCTGCAGGGCAAGCTGGATGACATCATCGATCCCCTGATCGCCGAACACCAGGCGGATCTGCTGGCCGCGATTGGGGATGAGGGATAAAGAGCCTAAAACCTTCGTGTTAAAAAAATTTACAAATAACATCCCGCGCGGAACAGACCCATCACGGTCTTGGCGTCACTGATTTTGCCTGACTTCGCCCATGCTAGTGCTTCCTCGAAATCCAGCCAGTGGCGTTCAAAAATTTCATGTTCCTCCGGCTGCTGCTCACATTGACGCAGTTCACGCGCCAGATAGAGCCAGACTCGCTCGGTAAATACGCCCGGTGAGCTGAGCGACAGGCCCAGTTCCTGCCAGCGCTGCGCCTTCACTCCAGCTTCTTCCTGAAGTTCACGTCGGGCGGTGTCAAGCGGCGGCTCCTGATGATCGATTTTCCCGGCAGGGAGTTCCCATACCCATTCGTCCATCACTCCGCGATACTGGCGCAGCAAACAAACCCGCTGTTGCTCATCCAGCGCTACGACTGCGGCACCGCCGGGATGATGCACTACATCCATCAACATGATCCGACCATCGGGCAGTTTGACTTGCTCCGTCCCAGCATGGATGATTTGCCCATGAAACTGATTGCTGTCTTTTGAATTCAATCTCCACCTGCCTTGTGATCTAGCCGATATTTTTAGAACTAATGTCTCATACCATCGACGAAGCTATCCGCCACGCGGCCGCCATTCTAGGGCAAACCGATCACCATAGCGCACGCCTGGAAGCCGAGTTGCTACTGGCCTCGGTATTGGAGAAGGATCGCACCTGGCTGCGAACCTGGCCGGACAACATCCTCAGCCCGGATCAACATCAGGCATTCGAGACACAGATCTGTCGGCGGCAAAACGGCGAGCCCATCGCCTATATCCTCGGCCAACGAAATTTCTGGACACTGACGCTGACAGTGACGGTCGACACCTTAATCCCCCGGCCTGAAACCGAACTGCTGGTGGAACAGGCGCTGACCCGAGTCCCCGAGCAGGCGAACTGGACGATCCTTGATCTGGGCACCGGCAGCGGCGCCATCGCCCTTGCCATTGCCAAAGAACGCCCCCGCTGCACCCTGATTGCCACCGATCGATCTCTTGCGGCGCTGCATGTCGCCCAACAAAACGCTCGTGCTAATACAGTAAGCAATATCCACTTTCTCGCCAGCAACTGGCTGATGGGCTTTGCCCGCGACTTTCGGGCGCAGATGATTCTGAGCAACCCACCTTATATAAAGGCACACGACCCGCATTTGTCCGCAGGCGATCTGCGTTTCGAACCCCCCGGCGCACTGGCGGCTGGTAACGAAGGCCTGGATGATCTGCGGCATATCCTGATAACCGCCAAAGCCCATCTGAAACCCGGCGGCTGGTTGCTCTTGGAACACGGTTATCAGCAGCAGCCAGGGCTAAGTAATTTGCTTGCACAACAAGGCTATCAATCTGTCCAGTGCCATCGTGATTATGCCGATCAGCCGCGTCTCAGCCTCGGGCAGTGGCTGGCCGATTAGAATATCAGTAAAAACGGATTTTATTATATACGTTCATTTTGTTGAATCACCTCTTGATTCGTACTGTTTTCCGGTTAGGATACACACTAAGGGGAAAAAGGAGCGGCGACAAAAATGCCAGCCACAGTAAAAAAACGCGAAATCTTTTTCAGCGAAATACATCCTGATCGCGATCAGGCGGAATCTGCACTGCGCATGCTGGAAAATATCTCTGGCATTCTAAAAATGCAAATCGTAGATCCACGGCAACTGAATGTGCATTACGATATCCGCTATCTCTGTCTTGCCGACATTGAGGAAGCCCTCACGGAAGTCGGCTTTCATCTTGATAATCATCTGCTGCTACGCCTCAAACGCGCCCTCTACAGTTATACCGAAACGACTGAACGCGCCAATATTGGCTGCGATCACTGCCAGGATCACAACACCCGCAATATTTTCATCGACCGCTACCAGCAACAACGGCACGGCTGCCGCGATCAGCGTCCCAGTCACTGGCGCGATTATCTTTAAGCAGGGACAAGATTAGAACTACGAGAAAAATAATTTTCTCTTGTATCGTTAACCTTGTATCTGCTCTCCAGTATCTTTAACCTGTTTGTTTATGAATGATGAACAACTGCTGCGCTATAGCCGTCAAATTATGCTGCCGCAGATCGATGTGGCGGGACAGAAAAAACTGCTCGGTTCAAGCGTGCTTCTCATCGGCCTCGGCGGCCTCGGCGCACCGGTCGCCCTCTACCTTGCCGCCGCTGGCGTTGGCCATCTTGTGCTGGTGGATTTTGACCGGGTCGATCTCAGTAATCTACAGCGCCAGATCGTGCATCGCAACGAAGACATCGGCCGACCCAAGGTAGAATCCGCCCGCGATAGCCTGCTGCGCCTGAATCCTGAAATTCGTGTTTCCCGCCTCAATAAGAAATTGACTGACGATGAACTGCTGGCCCAGGTTCAACAGGCCGATGTGGTGATCGAAGGCAGTGACAATTTCGCCACTCGCTTTGCCGTCAACGAAGCCTGCGTAAAAACCGCCACGCCGCTGGTGTCCGGTGCCGCCATTCGCATGGAAGGCCAGGTATCGGTTTATTTGAATAACGGCCACGGCCCCTGTTATCGCTGTCTGTACAAAGACGAAGGTGAACTGGATAATAGCTGTAGCAATAACGGCGTGCTGGCGCCGGTGGTGGGCATCATCGGCAGTATTCAGGCCACTGAGGCAATCAAAATTATCACCGGTGTTGGCAAGGTGCTGGATGGCCGCTTATTGCTGCTGGACGCCATGAACATGGACTGGCGCAGTTTGAAACTGAAGAAAGATCCGGGTTGCCCGGTGTGCCATAAATAACGGGGGGTTATAAATGATGGGTTTCACTTTGTTCTACCCATCCTACGCGAGCTTGCAATAAAACGTAGGATGGGCAGAGCAACGCGAACCCCATCAAATCAACATCAATAAACCCACATGGAGGTGGATGACTATGACAAATTATCGTCGTTATCGCATCAAGGGCGGAACCTGTTTTTTTACTGTAAATTTACAAAATAGACAATCTGATTTATTAACAAAACATATCCGGATTTTGCGTCAAGCTTTAACTAACGTTAAAACAGGCCATCCCTTCACCATTGATGCAATCGTGGTATTACCGGATCATTTGCATTGTATTTTTACGCTTCCGCAATATGACAATAACTACTCATTGAGATGGCGACAGATTAAATCGGAGTTTTCACACCATTTACCAAAAACAGAACCTCGCAGCCAGAGCCGTATAAATAAACATGAACGGGGCATCTGGCAACGCCGCTTTTGGGAGCATGTTATTCGTGACGAACAGGATTTTCGAACCCATGTGGATTATATCCATTTTAATCCTGTAAAACATGGCCTGGTAGATCAGGTTATAAAATGGCCTTATTCATCATTTCACGAATATGTTGAGCGGAACATTTATCCCCATGACTGGGGTAGTGGTCAAGTGATGGAATCAATGCCGGAAACAGGGGAACGAGTTTGATTTTTCAACTTATAAATGATGGGTTTCACTTTGTTCTACCCATCCTACGCAAGAGCAAAACAGGGTAGGATGGGTAGAGCAACGCGCGAAGTCCAGAGGGGAAACCCATCAAAACAAACCCCACCCAACCCTTTAAACTTCGAGTTTTTTCTTCATTAACGCATTCACCTGCGCGGGGTTGGCTTTGCCCTGGGTCTGTTTCATGACCTGACCGACGAAAAAGCCCATGAGTTTGTCCTTGCCGCCTTTTAGCTGCTCGAACTGTTTCGGGTTGGCGGCGATGATCTCATCCAGCACCGATTCAATCGCGCTGCTGTCGGTGATCTGTTTAAGACCGCGGCTGTCGATAATGGCATCGGCGTCACCTTCGCCCTGCCACATGGCGTCGAAGACTTCCTTGGCGATTTTGCCGGAGATGGTGTTGTCTTTAATCCGTATAATCATGCCCGCCAGCATCTCGGCGCTAACCGGGCTGGCGCTGATGTCACGGTTTTCTTTATTCAGAAACCCGGCAAGCTCACCCATGATCCAGTTAGCGGAAAGCCGGATCTCCTTACTTAATTTCACTACACGTTCAAAGTAATCACCCATATCACGGCTGGCCGTCAAAAGACTCGCGTCATCATCGCTGAGTTTGTACTCTTCAATAAAGCGGGCTTTTTTGGCATCCGGCAGTTCCGGCAGGGTCTTGCGAATACGCGCCAGCATGTCAGCGGTCACTTCAACCGGCAACAAATCAGGATCGGGGAAGTAGCGATAATCCATCGCTTCTTCCTTGGAACGCATGGGTCGGGTTTCACCCCGGTCCGGATCATAAAGCCGGGTTTCCTGCCTCACAGTCCCACCGCTTTCGATAAGCTCGATCTGACGTTCGACTTCAAACTCAATCGCCCGCTCCACATAGCGGAAGGAATTGATGTTTTTCAGTTCGGTACGGGTGCCAAATTCTTCCTGCCCTTTCGGGCGCACCGAGACATTGGCGTCACAACGAAAGGAACCTTCCTGCATATTGCCGTCGCTGATTTGCAGGTAGCGCACCAGCGAGTGCATTTTTTTCATATAGGCCACGGCTTCCCTGGCCGAACGCATATCCGGATCGGAGACGATTTCAAGCAAAGGTGTGCCCGCACGGTTGAGGTCAATCCCTGTCATGCCGTGGAAATCTTCATGCAGGGACTTGCCGGCATCTTCTTCCAGGTGCGCGCGGGTCACACCAATCACTTTTGTCTCACCGTTGTCCAGTTCGATGGTCAGTGTCCCCACCCCCACCACCGGCAGTTCAAACTGGCTGATCTGGTAGCCTTTGGGCAAATCCGGATAAAAATAATTCTTGCGAGCGAAGACCGAGCGCGGCGCAATCTCGGCGTTGATCGCCAGACCGAACTTGATCGCCATATTTACCGCTTCCCGATTCAACACCGGCAACACACCCGGCAGTCCCAGATCCACGGTGCAGGCCTGGGTATTCGGCTCGGCCCCGTAGGCGGTGGAGGCCGCAGAAAATATTTTACTCTTGGTCGCAAGCTGAGTATGGATCTCCAGCCCGATGACAGTTTCCCATTCCATAAACATAGTACCTGGTAGTGAGTGGCTAGGGACGAGGAAAAACATCCCTCACCTCAAGCCTGATGTAAATTTAAAATATCGTATTCATTTCTAGTTCGGAACAGCCAACCCTGGTTCCAGGCCACTATAAATCG
>CAZQVV010000052.1:0-6416 GCA_964596835.1 uncultured Thiohalophilus sp.
CCATCAATTTCTACAATTGGGCAAAGTTTTGTTATAACCTGATCTTTAATTGTTGAGTATTTTCCGAGGGGGATAACAATTGTTGTACGAATTTGATCTAAAAGATCAGATTGAATGTCGAGTAAATAGGGAAAGGTTTTTTTGTTTTGGGATTTTTATTTTTATAAACGGTAAATTGGCTCATTAGAAACTCCTAATACCATCACTAAAAACACCTTCATTCTCAACAAAATCGTTATATGCTTGAATAGCTTTTGTATTTTCCTGGAGCCACTGTTCTCTTTGTTTAATTTTTAGTTGCCTGGCAAGCTCATTTTCAAGCGTGGCTGAAAGATTAATATTCATTTCACGCGCCTTTGAAAGTAAGTCGCTGTTTATAGAGAGGTTTGTTGGCTTTTTAGGAGCCTGAATATTGAAAGCTTTCATAATCATAATTCCTACAAAGGATGATGCGTATAGTATATGCGTATATTGAGCAAAGGTCAGCAATGGGCATCTAACGAACAAACTCATCCAGAGGAACTTTCAAACCTGTCACGATTTTTGCTATCGCAAAAAATCGCACCCCCCTTTGAAAGCCCCTGATGAGGGCGGTGCCAAACGCTCCAAATTGTAATGTTGCGTTTGCTACAATCACCTGTCGTTTGTCCTTTCTCCTTGCTCTAAATCATAAGTAATATCATGCTAACGGCATGTATTATAAGTAAATACAATACTGGCACAGCCCTTGCTCCTATCGTATTTAACAATACGAAACAGGATCACGATGCCCGCTTCAACCGACAAGATTATTATCGATGATACAACCCTTCGGGATGGTGAACAGTCGGCCGGCGTTGCCTTTACCATAGAGGAGAAGCTGGCGATTGCCGCGCATCTGGATGCGCTGGGCGTGCCGGAGCTTGAAGTCGGAATCCCTGCTATGGGGCAGGATGAACAGGAAACCATTCAGGCGATTGCGGCTTTGGATCTTGATGCGCGTCTGATCGCCTGGTGTCGTATGACCGATTATGATCTTGAGCAATGTCGTCATCTGAGTGTCGATATGGTGGATCTTTCGATACCGGTCTCTGATCAACAGATCAAATATAAACTGAACCGTGATCGGCAGTGGGTCCTGGCTGAAATTGAACGGCAGGTTCCGTTGGCGCTGGAGATGGGGCTGGAAGTGTGTGTCGGTGGGGAAGATGCCTCGCGCGCCGATCCGGGTTTTCTCTCCCGGGTAGTCGACATGGCGCAGCGGGCGGGCGCACGCCGGTTTCGTTTTGCCGATACGGTGGGCATTATGGAACCCTTTGGGGTTTATGAGCGTATTCGATGTTTGCGCAGCATCGTGGATCTGGATCTTGAGATGCATGCGCATGATGATTTTGGCATGGCCACGGCCAATACGTTGGCGGCGGTTCGCGCCGGTGCCGGCTACGTCAATACCACGGTGCATGGCCTGGGTGAGCGAGCAGGCAACGCGCCGCTTGAAGAAGTAGTGATGGGTCTGAAACATCTCTATCACTTCAATACCGGTGTTGATTTACAGAATTTTTCTGCGCTATCGAAAAAGGTGGCTGATGCTTCTGGGCGTCCCGTTGGCTGGCAAAAAAGTCTGGTGGGTGATGGCGCCTTTACGCATGAGGCCGGGATTCATATTGATGGCCTGCTCAAGGATCCCCGAAATTACCAAGGTGTGGATCCATCCGAACTGGGTCGGCAACACCGCCTGGTGTTGGGCAAACATTCAGGCACGCGTTCCCTGATACATGCCTATGCCAATCTGGGCCTGAAACTGGATCGGCGGCAGGCGAACCGTATTCTGGATCGCCTGCGGAGGTTTGCCATGAGGTTTAAATGCAGCCCACAGGACAGTGATCTGCGCAGATTCTATGATGAGCTGGAGGATGACAGCCAATTTTGTTGACACACTCCTACAGGCCTGTTGGCCTGGCTGGATGATAACGGAGGTAAAAACATGTTTGATACTGAGCTGGAACTGGATATGGAAGAGCTGGAGAGTGCCGAGGATTTTCTCGAATATTTCGACATAGAACATGATTCGGCGGTGGTGCAGGTGAACCGTCTGCATATTCTGCAACGTTTTCATGATTACCTGTCGGCAGGCGGCTTGCCCGCTGAGGAAGATCCGCGACGCGAACTTTACCGGGAATTACTACAGAGTGCTTATGAGGATTTTGTAAAATCCAACGCCCTGACTGAAAAGGTTTTTAATGTGTTCAAGGCTCAAAAAAACCAGATTTTTGTTCCCTTGAGCAGTGTGACGATTAATCGCTGAGAGTAGCTGAAGCGGAGTGAGATATGCGGCCGGAATATGATTATGGGGACGCGGTGAGAGTCTTGCGCAATGTACGTAATGACGGCACTTATCCGGGGTTGGATCGAGGCATGCTGCTGGTTAAACGCGGCAGTGTGGGTTATGTGCAGAATGTCGGCACCTTTCTACAGGATCAGCTTATCTATTCCGTTCATTTTATGGATATTGATCGGATTATCGGCTGCCGGGCAGAAGAATTGCAGCCGGAAAACGATCCCTGGATTCCGAGCCGCTTCGAATTCCGTGACCAGGTGGTGGCAGCTCTTCCACTGGGCAAGCAGGGTGACGTCGTGGTTGAGCGGGGTGCGGAAGGGGAAATTCAAAAAGTCCTGCGAGATAACCCCGAGAACATTTTTTATCATGTTCGATTTAGCGGGCGAACGTTACAGGTACCCGAATCGGCCATTGCGCCTTTTCTATCAAATGAACAGGAAGCAGCGGATCAGGGGCAGATCTAAGTGCGGGTGCGTGTTACGGACATGATAACGGACAAGGCCCCCGAGTATGCCTATCATCTGTTGCGTAGCGCGTTGGAAAAATTCAGCAAGACCCCGGCTGAATTGAGCGTCGATCAAATCACAGCCGTTCGCGCTCAGGCGGATGCCACTCTCGAACTTGAAGCGCGCGTTCTCTCATCCCCCGATGCGCAGGATATTCTCATCTCTGAACAGCGCATCGATGAGGCCTTGCAGGGGATTGCCCGTCGCTATGAAAGCCGGGAAGCGTTTCTTTCTGATCTTGAAAAAAATGATCTCAGTGAAAGTCTATTGCGCACCGCCTTATACCGGGAACTCCTGTTTGACGCGGTTCTTGCGCGTGTTGCGGCACAAAGCCCCGAGGTCAGTGACCTGGATATCCGGTTGTTCTATGAGGCACACCGGGAACGTTTTGCCTGCCGGGAGACCCGTGTTGCCCGTCATATACTGGTGACCATCAATCCGGAGTTTCCGGATAATACCCAGGAAAAGGCCGAGCAGAGAATGGCGCAAATTCAGGAACATCTATGCGCTGATCCCACACAATTTGCTGAACTGGCGCGCAAGCATTCTGAATGCCCCTCTGCGCTGGAAGGCGGAAAACTGGGGCGCCTGCCACAGGGTAAGCTCTACCCGGCGCTGGATGAGGCTCTGTTCAGGTTAGCGCAGGGCGATGTCAGTGACATCGTCGAAACAGAGCTGGGTTTGCATCTGCTGTATTGTGAAAAAATTCACCCCGCCCAAATCGCGTCTTTATCAGAAGCCCGCCTAAAAATCCGTGAGATTATCCAGCAGCGGCAACGCCGCCGCTGCCAGAAAATCTGGCTGGATGAGCTGAAAAGCTGAAAAAATTCGATCCTGCATGACGGTCTTAAATAGCAAAGCCTGACAGTTTCAGGTTATTGATCGGTATGGTTTAAGTTTTCGGTGATCCCTGTTACTATCTTTCTCTTAAATTTTACCGATATAGTCATAGATAAAGATTATCTCTAGAGAGATAGACGGCTAGGGTTCGAGGCGGAGGCGTAATGGCCGATAGAAGATTACAGGTTTTTCAGACCGTTGCACGATTATTGAGTTTTACCAAGGCCGCTGAAGAGCTGCACATGACTCAACCTGCGGTGACCTTTCAGGTGCGCCAGTTGGAGGAGCAATACAATACCCGTCTCTTTGATCGCACCCATAACCGTATCAGTTTGACTGACGCCGGGCGCAAGGTGTACGAGTCGGCGATACATATTTTTGAACTCTATGCGGAAATGGACAATGCGGTGCGCGAACTGACCGGTGATGTCGGCGGGGTGTTGATTCTCGGGGCCAGCAGCACCATTGCCGAATACATGCTGCCCGTATTGCTGGGAGATTTTAAAAAGAAATATCCGGAAGTTAGTATTCGCCTCAAGGTGTCCAATTCGGATGGCATCGTCAGCCAGGTGGAAAACAATACGATTGATCTGGGCGTGGTCGAAGCGCCGGTCAATAACAAGAATCTGGTGGTGGAGCAATGCCGCACTGATGAGCTGGTGTTAATCGTGCCGCCCGGACATGAATTGGCAATGCGGGATAAAGTCTCACCCAAAGAACTGATCGATTATCCCTTCATCTGCCGCGAGGAAGGTTCGGGCACCCGGGAAGTGATGCTCGACAGCATGTCAGCCGATGGCGGCAGCGCCGGGGATTTGAACATCGTGATGGAACTGGGCAGCCTGGAAGCTATCAAAGGCGCTGTGGAAGCGGGTATGGGGATCTCGGTGCTCTCCAGCGCCACCGTCGTCAAAGAACTCAAGCTCGGCACCCTGATAGCGATCAAACTGGATCCGCCCGCCCGGCGGCCTTTTTCCTTTGTCCATCAAAAACAGAAGTTCCGCGTACGGGCCATGGATGAACTTCTGAGTTTTGCCCGTAACTACTGTAAGGAACACCCGTGAGGCTGTTGTCCTGAATGTTTTGTAAAGACAGCGGAGTGCTAAATGAGTAACAGGGAACAGCGCCTACGGGAGATCCTGTGCAGCCTGCCAGAAGCTGAGGTCGGCTCGCTGCTGGATTACGCCGAGTTTCTTCTGATGCGCGTACCACAGAAACAACTGTTGCAGACGCTTTCTTCGGCTGCGGCCGGTGCTTCCATGGCTGGGCTTTCTTCGATGCCAGCACCCCTCTCGACAGTCGAACCGGCTATCGACATCGAACCGGCCAATATTCCACGTCCGGAAACGGAAACCATTATCGGCGCCGTCAAACGGCTGTCCGAAACCTATCACATGCTCAACAAAGACAAGATGCTGCATGAAACCGCCGATCTGGTTGGGCAAAGTATGATGGGTACGCGGGATACGGTGGACGTTATTGACGATCTGGAACAAGTATTCCAGCGTTATTATGAAAAACAGTTCGGCCTGACTGATTCCTCATGATTGAAATCCTTAAAGACTGGTTCAACCGTTATTTTTCCGATCCCCAGGCAGTACTACTGGCCGCGATCCTGATTATTGGCACTACCGTTATCCTAACCATGGGCAATATGCTGGCGCCCGTGCTGGCCGCTGTTGTGATTGCCTATTTACTGGAAGGACTGGTACGCAGACTTGAAAGCATGGGTTTGCGGCGCATTTTTGCCGTGATTGTCGTTTTCATCCTTTTCAATGCCTTTGTCTGCGTTTTGCTCTTCGGTATTGTTCCTCTGCTCTCGGCTCAGATCACCGCACTGGCTCGTGAATTACCCAAATATCTGGAAATCGGTCGCAGCATGCTGGTGCAGTTGCCGGAACATTACTCTTTCATCAGTGAAAAACAGATCCAGCAACTGGTGGATGTGCTCAACCGTGAAGCCGGCTCACTGGGACAAACCATTTTCACTCTTTCCCTGGCCACGATTCCCGGCATTATAACTATTGCGGTCTATCTGATTCTGGTGCCCATGCTGATTTTTTTCTTTCTCAAGGACAAGGTCCTGATCCTGCGCTGGTTCAGCGGTTTTCTGCCTCGGGATCATAGCCTCGCCAGCGATGTCTGGGAAGAGATGAACCGGCAACTGGGTAACTATGTGCGCGGCAAGTTCTGGGAAGTTCTGGTCGTTGGTATCGTTACCTACATCGGCTTCGCCATCTTCAGCATGAAGTACGCCACCCTGCTCGCCACCCTGGTGGGTATTTCAGTTCTGGTGCCCTACATCGGCGCCACCGTGGTGACCATACCGGTCCTGATGGTGGCCTATTTCCAGTGGGGGGGGAGCACCGAGTTCGTCATGGCCATGATCGTCTATGGTGTGATTCAGATGCTGGACGGCAATCTGCTGGTACCGCTGCTATTCTCTGAAGTCGTCAACCTGCATCCTATCGCCATTATCGTCAGTGTCCTCGTGTTCGGCGGCTTCTGGGGCTTCTGGGGCGTTTTCTTCGCTATACCCCTCGCCACCCTGGTCAACGCTGTCATCCGCGCCTGGCCGCGCGATCAGGAAGCCTTTTGAATTCAAAGAAAAGCAGGCCGAGGAGTGTTGCCTGGCAAAAAACGGGGTTGGAAAACCCTGTTTTTCTAACCGTTAAATACAAGGATTCTCTGAAACCTGTTTTCCACCACGGGTGATAAGTGCAGTAACGTATCGGCTATACTGTCATCATCAT
>CAZQVV010000052.1:6516-15244 GCA_964596835.1 uncultured Thiohalophilus sp.
TCATCATCATAATAACAATATCAACATTAATTATGGATCCTGCAAGCGCTCTAGAATCTGCACATCAATTACTGAACGATGCCATCCTCTACCATGAAGGAGAGCCGGTGGGAACCGCTGCCGCACTGGATAACAGTGTTGCCGCTGAAAATTATGAAGAGTGTTTCGTCCGTGATTTTGTCCCTTCAGCACTCGTTTTTCTCATGGAGGGCAAACCAGAGATCGTACGTAATTTTCTCTGTCTGATCCTTGAACTGCGCAATCAGCAATCGGTGATGGCCGGGCATGAATGCGCGCTGGGTCTGATGCCGGCCAGCTTCAAGGTTTCCAGCAAGAGTAATGACCTGGTAACGCCCTCGGCTGACTTTGGGGATCGCGCGATAGGCCGCGTGGCTCCGGTTGACTCGGCCATGTGGTGGATGCTGCTTCTTCGCAGCTATGTACTGACGACGGGTGATCTGGCGCTGGCCCATTCGGACGATTTCCAGAATGGCATGTGCCAGACCCTGGAACTTTATTTACAGGAAAGTTTTGAAACATCACCGGCGATGCTGGTGCCCGACGCCTCCTTCATGATTGATCGCCGCATGGGTGTCTATGGTCACCCCCTGGAGATTCAGGCACTGTTCTATGGCATGTTATCCACGGCCCAGGAATTGTTAATTTCAAATAAGGAAAACGAAAGGTTACTGCGCATCAGCAAGAAACGTCTTCAGACCTTGCGCTCCTATGTCCGAATCTATTTCTGGCTGGATCTTGAGCGTCTTAACGAAATTCATCGTTATAAAAGCGAAGAATTTGGAGCAGGCGCTGTCAACCTGTTAAATATTTATCCAGAATCGATACCGGGGTGGATCGATGGCTGGCTGTCCCCTGATAGCGGCTACATGCTGGGTAATCTCGGCCCCGGCCGCATCGACTTTCGTTTTTTCTCATTTGGAAATCTGTTAGCCATATTATTCGGCCTGACGACCGAGCAGCAGGCTGAGCAGATTATGAACCTCTATGAACACCGTTGGGAAGCGTTGTTTGGTCTGGCGCCGCTTAAGATCTGTTACCCGGCCGTCAGTGGCGATAAGTGGGCCTTTACCACTGGCAGCGATCCCAAAAACGTGCCCTGGTCATATCATAATGGCGGTAATTGGCCCTGTCTGATTTGGGCATTTGTGGGCGCCGCGATTAAGACCGGTCGAAGCGAGCTGGCCCGCAAGGCTCTTGATATCACGCTTGACAGAGTGGCCGACGATAATTGGCCTGAGTACTATGATGGTAAATGGGGCAGTCTGATCGGTCGGCGTTCCAATCACGGTCAGGTCTGGTCGGCGGCAGGCGTGATCATAGCTCATCAGCTTCTTGACAACCCCGACAGTTTGCCTGTTTTCGAATCAATCAATTTTCAGTAATTTTTATTAAATGATATAGGCTGTTATGAGTATCAGTTTAACCCAGCTTGAAATACCTAAAGCCACAGCGCATGCCGCACGGGCATTGCAGATTATCTCCGCAGAAGAACCCGACATGCACGATCTGGAAGGGGCCATTATGCAAGATCCTTTATTGGCCAGTACCTTGCTGCGTTATGCCAATTCACCCCTGTATCAGCACAGTCATGAAGTCACCAATATACCCACGGCACTGAGATTATTAGGGCTTAACAGCGTACGCAGTGCGATAGTGATGGCCACCATACGCTCGACCCTGCCCTCAGACAGCGAAATCGCCCAACATATTTTTGATCATCTTCACCTCATCGCACTCTACGGCAAATTAATTGCGCAGCAATGCTGTCCGAAGATGAGTAATGATATTGAATTCCTGGGCCTGTTTCATGATATCGGTATGTTGGTGCTGTGTGTCAATCTTGAGGACGACTACCAGGAAGTCTATGAACAGGCGGTGTCTACCGGTAGTCACATCGACATTATTGAGCAGGCACATTTCGGCATAGACCATGACGCAGTGACGGCACGCGTTGCCCATGAATTTCGCCTGTCCTCAACACAACAGCAGCAGCTTGCTGAATTTCATACGCAACACAGTCAACAGCAGGCACTTGAAAACAGCGACCCCGACATCTGTATACTGGTCCTGGCGCATATACTGGCTAAACAATCCGAATATGATAGCCCGTTTAGTGAAAGCATTTACCTGTCACAGACTGAGCTACTTTCATCCCTTCATCTGTCAGAGGCGCAAATAGACAGCATACAACAACAGGCCGAAGAGATATGGCAAGACTATGTTTTTGCCTAAATAACTGTTCCAAATACCCGTGTACTTCAGGAATGGCCGTTCGTCCTGAGCTTGTCGAAGGAAGCTTGTCGAAGGAAGCTTGTCGAAGGAAGCCCTTCGGCTTTGCTCAGGAGAGCCTTGTCGAAGGACAAATAGATTAAGCCTCTATTCACAGCATTTCCACTTACAGATCGACCGGCAGATAAAAAAACACAAATCGCCCGGTCTCGATATCCACCATCAGGGTCGCACCGTGATTTACACCGTAATCCACATAACCGGGAACGGCGCTGTCAAGATGGCATTCACTGGCGTGCTGTGGCGACTCGAAATCGCGGTCGCGATCATACCAGGACAGTAGCATGTATTCGCCCAACCGCGCGCTCGCAACGGCATTGGCCAGCTGCATGGCGGCGCGATAATCGACCGGCGACGGCTCGGGATTCAGTGTCACCTGTATCACACCGGCCAGGTTTAACGCACCGGACCACCGACAGAACGAATTGGCGGTGGGTTCAGACATTATCATATCTCCTGTTTCGTGGAGAGATCTTATTGCCGTATATTTCAAAAGAAATATCGCTCATTTCGTGTCCTCAATTTAAGGTGTATTCTTTAAAAAGATTTCATTTTAATAACAAGGGAAACCACCATGACACAAGCAACAGTAAAAGGAAGTTGTTTATGCGGTTCTGTTCAATATGAAGTGACCGGAGAACCGCAACGGTTTTATCACTGTCATTGCCAACGCTGCCGCAAGACAACCGGAACAGGTCATGCGAGTATGATATTGATAACACCGCAAACCAGTATTACCTGGATCAGGGGCGAAGAATTGTTGGCGCGTTATAAAGTGCCAGAGGCGCAACGGTTTTTTAATTGTTTTTGTCAGCAGTGTGGCGGGCCGATGCCGCGGGTTGTGCCTGAACGGGATGGCGTGTTAATTCCCGCAGGTTCACTTGATACACCGTCACCCCTTTCACCGGGGGCGCGCATTTTTTGGGATTCGCGCGCGGAATGGTCTGTTTCGGATGGTTTGCCTACTTTTGCTGAATACCCGCCGGGGGGTGAGTAATTGCGATGGCCGAGTAACTTTTCAACACCATTTCCAATATAATCAATAGCGTAGGGTGGGCACTTACACCGTGCCCACCCTGCCGGGCTAAAGCACCTCGGAAGAATAATCCGCCAGCCGTGAGCGTTCACCTCGCACCAGGGTGGTGTGACCACTGTGGTTCCAGTTCTTGAAGCGATCCACCACGTAGGTCAGGCCAGAGGTGGTTTCCGACAGGTAGGGGGTGTCGATCTGGGCGATGTTGCCGAGGCAGACGACCTTGGTGCCGGGACCGGCGCGGGTGATCAGGGTTTTCAGCTGTTTGGAGGTGAGATTCTGGGCTTCGTCGATGATAATGAAGCGGTTGAGGAAGGTGCGTCCGCGCATGAAGTTGACCGAGCGGATCTTGATACGCTTGCTGAGCAAATCCTGGGTTGCGGCTTTGCCCCAGTCTCCTCCTAGATCCGTGTCGGTGAGAAATTCCAGGTTGTCCATCAGTGCCCCCATCCAGGGCGCCATTTTTTCTTCCTCGGTGCCGGGCAGGTAGCCGATGTCTTCACCCACTGGCACGGTGACGCGGGTCATGATGATTTCAATATAACGTTTCTGTTCCAGAGTTTGTTCCAGTCCTGCAGCCAGGGTGAGCAGGGTTTTGCCGGTGCCGGCCATGCCGAGCAGGGAAACAAAGTCGATTTCCGGATCCATGAGCAGGTTGAGAGCGAAATTCTGTTCGCGGTTGCGAGCGCGAATCCCCCAAACGGTATGCTCGTTGCTGGTATAGTCGCGGGTGGTTTCGATGATGGCGGTATCATCATTGATTTCACGAACGATAGCCTCAAAGTCGCCGTCAGGGGTGTATATAAACTGGCTGGGGATCCAGTTCTCTATTTCGGGACCATGCAGCCGGTAGTAGGTATGACCTTCTTCGACCCAGGAATCCAGATCCTTGCCGTGGCTGTCCCAGAAATCGCTTTCCAGTTCACAATTGCCCTTGTACAGCAGTTCAACATCTTCCAGTACCTTGTCATTATGGTAGTCCTCAGAATGCAGGCCCAGGATCGAGGCCTTGATGCGCATGTTAATATCTTTGGTGACCAGAGTGATGCTGTGGCTATTAAATTTGCCTTGCAGAGACAGGGCGGTGCCGAGAATATTATTGTCGGGCAGGTTGCCAGGCAGGTATTCCGGCAGGGTATCGGGGTAGGCGCGTGTCTGGAAAAACAGGCGGCCGGTTTCGCTGTTTTCGTCTTTATCGTCACCGGTCCCGTTCAGCCTGTAGATGTCGAGATCGATGCCTTTTTCGATTTCCTCCTTGCTGGCATTACTCATCAGCTCATCGATGAAGCGGCTGGTCTGACGGGCATTGCGGGCGACTTCGGAATGGCCTTTCTTGTTGTGATCCAGTTCTTCCAGCACCATCATGGGCAGGTATAGGTCGTGTTCCTGAAAACGGAACAGGGCGGTGGGATCATGCATTAATACATTGGAGTCAATGACGAACAGACGTTTATTCATTATGGTGTGTTTTTCTCTTTATATAGAATTGTGAAATTCGTCGCAGAGAACGCGCAGGCACTGTTTCCAGGGTAAAATAGAGCACTGCATTTTTGTTTTTGAAGTTGGACTGACTGATGTCTTTGTCGCCCGTGGCGGGCGGGGCGAAGTCGGGTATTTTTCGACCAGGTTTCACTGTCACATCAGTATCCGTTACTTAATAAATGACTGAGCCATCTTAAACTACAGGAGGCGATAGGCATACCGGCAATTTCCGGATTTTTTTCTCTTCTAGGGGATTTCTTCGTGATGATGACGGGATGAGAGACTTGCTGGCTACGCCTTGTCAGCAGTCGGCAGGCCAGGTAATATGTGCTTTTTTGTGGAGAACGGCATGTTTCAAGGCAGTATGGTAGCGCTAGTCACGCCGATGCACGAGGACGGTAGCCTCGATGAGGCGGCACTGGCGAAGCTGGTCGAGTTCCATGTGGAAAATGCCACCGATGCCATCGTGACCATGGGCACCACAGGCGAGTCGGCGACCCTGGATACTGCAGAACATGGTGCCGTGATCAGGCAGGTGGTTGCGCTGGCCGCCGGCCGGATCCCGGTCATTGCCGGCACCGGCTCCAATTCCACGCAGGAGGCTATCGAGCTGACCCGTAGCGCCCAAGAGGTGGGTGCGGACGCCTGTTTGTTGGTGACGCCTTACTATAACAAGCCCACCCAGGAAGGCCTGTACCAGCATTTCAAAGCGGTGGCCGAGGCGGTGGCTATTCCTCAGATCCTTTACAATGTGCCGGGGCGCACCGCGGTGGACATGTTGCCGGATACCGTGGTGCGCCTGGTTGAGATCGGGAATATCGTGGGCATCAAGGAGGCCACTGGCGATCTGGAACGCGGCCGCGAGTTGATCCAGCGTTGCGGTGATGACTTCGCCGTGTTCAGTGGCGATGACGCCACGGCCATGGAGCTGATTTTGCTGGGCGCCCGGGGTGATATTTCTGTCACCGCCAATGTCGCGCCGCAACCCATGCATGACATGTGCAGGGCCGCACTGGCGGGTGACAGGAAGAAGGCGGCGGCTATCAATGCGCGTCTCATGCCGTTGCACACCGGTCTGTTTTGCGAAGCGAACCCGATCCCAGTCAAATGGGCGCTATATGATATGGGAATGGTGGAAACAGGTATTCGTCTTCCGCTGACCACCCTCTCTGAAGCGTATCGTGGTAGACTTCATCAGGCTTTGCAACAGGCCGATATTCTGCAGGCCTGATGATGAATCAGGCTCCGCATTTCCTCAGGTAGAAAAAATGTCAGTAAGTTTGATCCCAGGCAAAAATCTTGCCCTTGTAATCTTGTCACTCGCTATGATGGCCTGTTCCTCCACCGGCCCCCACTATAAGGGGGATTACGATGTTCAAAATGAAAACGGCAAACCATTGGAAGTCCCACCGGATCTGGTATTACCCAAGGGCGATGAGAGCCTGAAAATACCGTCCATTGCTGCTGAACAGACCAGCATTGCCTCCTATCAGGAAAAAGGGACGCTGAAGAATCGGGACGGCTCTTCGGTCGCCGCTACCCCGGGTGTACGCATGCGGCGCGATGGTGCGGTGCATTGGCTGGAATTCGATGCCCCGGTGGGGAGTGTCTGGTCGAAGCTTGCGCCTTTTTTCAAGTCGTTGGGCTTTAAGATTGTACGCGAAGACAAAAAGCTCGGGGTGATGGAAACCGACTGGCAGGAGAATCGCGTGAAACTGCCGAATGACTGGTTTTCGACTATTTTCAACAGTTTTTCTTCTGCGGGTCTGAAAGATCGTTATCGCGCCCGAGTGGAGCGGGATGGGGATAAAACCCTGCTGTTTATTACCCAGCAGGGTCTGCGTGAAAAGCATATCGAGGATGACACCAGCGATGCGGATGATACTTATTGGGAGTATCGGAATTCCGACCCGGGTCTGGAAAGGGAAATGCTGATGCGTTTCCTGATCTTCCAGGGGGTCAAAAAGAATACGGCAAAGGCGATTACCACGAAAAAAGAAATTTCGCATGCCAAGCTGGTCGAAAAGAATGGCAACCTGTACCTGAACGTCACTGAGACTTTCCCGCGCACCTGGCGGCGGGTTGGCCTGGCCATGGACCGCATGGGCATTCATGTGGATGATCGTAATCGTTCTGCCGGGGTGTACTATTTCTCCCTGAACAAGGCATTCCGTGATCAGGAGGACAAGAATTGGTTTGAAGGTATCTTCGGTAATGATGCCGTGGGTAATAATAATGCCTTTATCCTGAAACTCGACACAGAGGACGATGTTGTGCAGATCTCCATGCGCAGCCGGAGGGGGGGGCAGATTCTCAAATCTAAATTAGCCAGGTTGATCCTGACCAAGCTACAGAAATATCTGAAATAGCCGGAGTCATATGCGTTTTGCATCACTGGGCAGCGGCAGCAAAGGCAATGCGACATTGGTGCAGACAGCCGGAACCTGCGTGATGATTGACTGCGGTTTCAGTCTCAGGGAAACCGAAACGCGCCTGTCCCGCTATGGCATAGCAGCAACGCAGCTTGATGCCATTCTCATTACCCATGAGCATGGGGATCATGTCCGCGGTGCGGGACCACTGGCGCGTAAGTATGATATTCCGTTATGGGCGACGCGGGGTACGCACAGCAAAGCGCTGCTGGGTATACTGCCCCGCTTGCATTACCTGGATGTGCATCAGGATTTTGAAGTACAGGATCTGGCGATTCAAACCTACCCTGTTCCGCATGATGCGCAGGAACCCTGCCAGTTTGTCTTTACTGACGGGCAGCAGCGGCTTGGCATGTTGACCGATACCGGTACGATTACACCCCATATCGAAACACAGATGGATGGTTGCGACGCCCTGTTACTGGAATGTAATCACGATCTGTCGATGCTGGAGCAGGGACCGTATCCCCTCTCACTCAAGCAGCGGGTGGCGGGTCGCCTTGGGCATCTGAACAATAAACAAACAGCGATGTTGCTGGGGGCGCTGGATTGCACACACCTGAAACACCTGGTGATTGCGCACCTGAGCGAACAGAATAATACCCCGGTTCTTGCCTGTGATGCACTGGTAGAAACAACAGGCTGTGAGCGTGACTGGATTAAAGTCGCCAGCCAGGACACGGGTTTTGACTGGTGTGAGATTTAGATTATATGCAGGTTGGGCTGAAGGGGTTTTATGAAGTCCAGCAGGTTTTTAACAAGATGTTTTCAGGACCTCGAAATGAAAAAACAGGGCGAACTCTTTGCCGGCAAGGCCAAGACGGTCTATGCCACCGATGATGCCGATAAGCTGATTCTGCACTTTCGCAACGACACCTCTGCCTTCGATGGTGAGAAAATTGAACAGCTTGATCGTAAAGGTAGGGTCAATAATCGATTCAATGCCTTTATTATGGAAAAGCTGAAAGTCGCCGGTGTGGCAACCCATTTCGAAAAGACCCTCAATGATGAAGAGTCCTTGGTAAAAAAACTGGACATGCTGCCGATCGAATGTGTGGTGCGTAATATCAGCGCTGGCAGTCTGTGTCGGCGTCTGGGCGTGGAGGAAGGTCTGGATCTGAATCCACCCACCTTTGAATTTTTCCTCAAAAATGATGAACTGCATGATCCCATGATCAACGACTATCACATCCTGTCCTTCAAATGGGCAACCGAGGATGAGATTGCCCAAATGAAGGCCTTGACCTTCAAAGTCAACGATATTCTGACCCGCTTGTTCCGCGATGCCGGTATGTTGTTGGTGGATTACAAACTGGAGTTCGGACGTGATCGGGGCGCCCTGTTGCTGGGGGATGAGTTTACCCCGGACGGTTGCCGCCTGTGGGATATCGAAACCCGCAGGAAGCTTGACAAGGATCGCTTCCGTCAGGGACTGGGGGGGGTGGTTGAAGCCTATGAAGAAGTAGCACAG
>CAZQVV010000052.1:15344-17935 GCA_964596835.1 uncultured Thiohalophilus sp.
GCGAGTAGTTTATGTCATCGATGCTACAGAACACCTCTAAAATATTTTCACATTTTAAAATCAGTCATAAACTCTGGTTCAGTTTTGCTGCTCTGGTGCTATTGCTGCTGGTGGTTTCCCTGACGGCTTTGTATAGCCTTTCCAGCGCACGCACAAAAATTACCGAAGTAACCGGGGTGGCCCAGCCAACGGTGATTCTGTCGATGGAACTGGCAGAGACGCTGGATGGCGCTAACGCCGCGCTGGGGTTTTATCTCCTGAGTAAATCAGAACATGACAAGGCCGAATACCTGCGCTTGCTAAGTGTATTAGACAAACGGCTTGAAAAGCTTCAGCGGATGCCTAACGTGAAGACGGACCAGGAAATGCTGGAGCGGGTTCGGATGATCAAGAAAGGTATCGACCGATATCAGGGTTACCGGGCAGAGATGCTGGAACTAGCATCGAATCCCAATAAGAACCAGCCGGGCATCGGCTTTTCAGCGGGTAAAATGGAACCGGTGACAGCAGAAATCCAGGACAATCTGGCACAGATGATTCTTGCGGAAAGCGGGGAAGATCCGAGTCAAAAACGCCGCAATCTTTTTCTGGATATAAACAATCTACGCCAGACCTGGATGAACATCGTCAATGCCACTCGGGCATTTATCGCATTCAGAGACTCCGCCGATATTAAAAATATCAGGCTTTACCGGGGAGGTTTTGAGAAAGGTCTGAAAAAAGTGCAGGGTTATCATGAACTGCTCGATTTTGAGGAGGAAACAGCCGTATCCGTGATTGCCCGGAAAATGAAAGTCTATTTTGGACTCCAGGATACCTTAATAAAAATCCATAGCAGTAAGAAATGGCGCATGGATGCCTATTTGATTGCCACTGAAATCAGCCCACTTGTCGAGACCATTAAGAATAATCTGAACTGGATTGTTCTACGCCAGCGTGGAATCTCGGAAAATATGGCTGAAGCGCTGTTATCGCGGGTCAATATGACCACAGAGCTGATAGGGGGTTTACTCTTGCTGGGGCTGATTATCGGATTTGGCGGTGGCTCACTACTAACCACCTCGATTACCCGTGCGCTGAATTCCACGGTAGATGCGATGACTGATATCGCCGAGGGTGAAGGTGATATGACCCAGCGCATGAACGTGCGCGGACGGGATGAACTGGCCAGGCTATCGGCTGGTTTCAACAGTTTTGTTGAAAAAATACAGAACACGATTTTGCATGTTTCATCCTCAACCTCCACGTTGACTGTGGCGGCGGATAAAATGGCAACTATCAGTGATGACACCACGCAGGGTATGCAGTTACAGCGAAGTGAAATTGAAAAAGTAGTCACGGCGATAGGACAAATGACGATGGCCGTGGATGATGTCAGCCAACATGCCGAGTCGGCTGCCGGGATTGCGAGTCAAACCGACAAACAGGCGCGGGATGGACGCAAAGTGGTAGAAACCACGATTTCATCCATCGAAAAACTGGCCTCCGGGTTCGAACAGACGGCTGCGGTGATTCATCGTTTAGAAGGTGACAGTGAGAATATTGGCTCGGTGCTTGAGGTTATTAGCGGCATTGCTGAGCAAACCAACCTGCTGGCCCTGAATGCGGCTATCGAAGCGGCGCGCGCGGGTGATCAGGGGCGGGGCTTTGCCGTGGTGGCCGATGAAGTGCGTAATCTGGCTGCACGAACCCAGTCTTCTACAGGGGAAATCCGCCAGATGATTGAGAAACTGCAAAGTGCTGCGTGCGAAGCCGTGACCGAAATGGAAAGCGGGCGCAGGCAGGTACAGGAGAGCGTCGAGCAGGCGGGCCTTGCCGGGGTTGCTCTGGAAGCCATTACTCATGCTGTTGATGAAATCAGCGTCATGAACCGGCAGATTGCGGACGCCGCGCATCAGCAGCGGGAAGTGACGGGGGAAATCAATGAAAATATCATCAATATCAACCAGGTTGCGGATAATACTTCGAGTCATACCATTGAACTGGCGGATGCCAGCAAGGAACTAAGCCAGTTGGCGCTGGGCTTACAGAAACTGGTGGGACGATTTAAAGTGAGTTAATCTTCATATGCCAATGACAGAAATCAGGCGGCATTTCCATTCTAAACAGCTGTTCCAAATATCCGTACACGTTAGGAATGGCCGTTCGTCCTGAGCTTGTCGAAGGACAAGCAGATTAAGCATTCAATTTTCAGTACTTCCGCGCTCGTGGTTCGACCCTTCGATACACTCAGGACTTCACCACGAACGTGGAAATTCACCAGTGACATGGTCTTTGGAGCGCCGGTTTAGTCGCTGATAAGGGGAGTTATGCCTATTAATTCAATTTAGATAAACCCCCGCCTCTCGCGGTGAGACTCGAAAAGGCTCTGCCGTTTTGTCGTGCAGAGAAGGGAATAGTTTTTTCAAGCGGCAAGTTTTATCAGGAGGCCGTCATGAGAAAGTGGGACAACCGGGTTTAGGTTAAGCATTATATCGACAGGGTAGGGTGGGCACAAACCCCGTGCCCACCCTACCAAGGCGAGGCGAGGCGAGGTGACATAAAGTGCCGGGAACGAGGAGAGAAATGCCGGGAGCAAATGAGCTTGATAA
>CAZQVV010000053.1:0-17722 GCA_964596835.1 uncultured Thiohalophilus sp.
GCATCAATCAAGACGAAACCTATTTCTACCTTCAAGGTTCAGGTGGCAAGAGAAAAATAAGGTTCCACGACTACGATGAAATTTATCAAGTACCAGGTCTGTATGAACAAATATTTTATGATCGCCTTAAATGCACATCTCCAAGTAAAGTAGCATCAATTCTCGAATCAGCGGTAAAACAATATCAAAATAACTTTACTGAGCTTCGTATATTAGATTTAGGTGCGGGAAATGGCATGATGGGAGAAGAGCTAAAAAAGCATGGAGTTTCTCGCTTAATAGGCGTAGACATAATACCCGAAGCTTATGATGCAGCAATTCGAGATAGGCCGGGGATCTATGATGCATACTATGTTGAGGATTTCACTAACCTAGATAAGGATAAAAAGGAAGAAATAGCATCATGGCAATGTGATTGCATGGTAACGGTTGCGGCACTAGGTTTCGGTGATATTCCGACGAAGGCATTTTTAGAGGCATTTAATATAATCAAGAGCGAAGCGTGGGTGGCCTTTAATATTAAGGATACCTTCTTTGATAGAGGCGATGAATCGGGATTTTCAAAGATGATCAGAGAATTAATTTTTTCTAAATATCTTGATATTTACTACATCGAACGCTATCGACATAGATTATCAATTGAAGGCGAGCCGCTGTACTATTTCGCGATTACGGGATGGAAAGCAGCAGATGTACCTGATGATTTCTTGGAGGCAAAAGGCATAATGCCCTAACAGACTCATCCAGAGGGGCTTTCAACCCTGTCGGGGCTTTTGCAAAAAAAACCGCAAAAACCCCGACGGCTTCTGAAAGCCCCTGATGGGGGCGTCTAGTAACGTCGTGTTTTATCTGTATCAGGCCGCAAGCGGTACATGGCTGATGCATTTTTTAGAGCAGACTCGATAGCAGGCTTCACAGCCAATGCAGTCCATGATGTTTTTTAATGACATTACCATTGAAGCATCATCTGAGAATTCGTCATCATCATCGTAGAAGTCATCATCATCAAAATCATCTTCATCAGTCAGGGCTTCATCACGTTCAATCAATTCAAATACATCTCGTGAACATACCTTAAAACAACGACCGCACCCAATACATTCGCCCTGATTTATTTCGCTGATAAATGCAGGCGTCCATTCCTCACCACCCCGGGTCAGGCCGGTTAAATTCGCCATCATCATTACCCCATTATAGTTTTAATTCACAGGTTATTTGGCCTGTCGCAAGCCGGTAGACAAATAACTACATGCCTGCCGCAGCACTGTGTTTAGCAATAATTTCTAATGCCAGGGATAAAATTTTGTCGACCTCGTCTTTCATTTTTGATAGATCCCGAAATCCGAAACGATGTACGTCCCGCAAGTTCCTGTCCAAAACCACCAGTTTGCCGACAATAATAATAACGCGGCCAAAACCTTCATAGGTAATGTTAAGCATAGGTGAGGCCATTAAACCACATTCCTTTTCAATCATGGCGGCTATGGCGTTGTAGAAGGCTTTTATTCGACTGATAATAATCTCATCAGGATCTCCGATTATCGGAATCTCCCGTTTCATTTCTTTTGTCAGAATAAATGGCTCCAGAATTTTAGCCAGCGTCCAGTTATCATAGGTCCCGTAGGTATCCACTGCCCGCATTTGTCTGACCATTTCTCTGGCAAAATCCGATTCAAGAACCGGATCATTCTCCTCAATCAATACTGCGACATCTTCCATTGTTAATTCCTCATATGTTTTAGAATACTTATCAAATTCAGAAAGTGCTGTTCAAAACAACCGGAAGATCTCATTCATCCCAACCTTCTGCTTCCATATCATCAAACCGGCCTGGATCGGGTATCTTTTGTTTTTGCATGGCTCGCGCCAACCAGGCACCGGGACCTGTGCGCAACTCACCCTGCAACATCTCGATAATATGGGTGATCGAAGTTCCAGCGGCGACCTTGACCGGCTGTATATTCCTGGCCTTGAGCTGGGCAATGGCCGAGGCTCCTATGGCCTGGCTATAAACGGCAACACAATTTTCCAGCGCATTGAGCTTGGCCAAGAGTTTGTCTTCATTGCCATCCTGTTCTATCTCACCAAACTGAACAACTTCGTATAACCTGCTCTTGTTCTGATCAAACGCATAAATAGAAAAACTTGATGCCGAACCAAAGTGCTGGTTGACGGTTTCCATATCGGTAGTTGCAAAAGCCAGCTTCAACTCTGGCTCTATAGAATCATGGTTTGCTTGCTGATTAGATGCAGGATCAACTATGCTTAATCGACGTTTTACCGGCATGATTCATTACTGGCGGTTATTTTTTGTGAATAGATAGAATAATAGGGATGAACCTCGCCACGTGGGTTTTCCAGTAACATATTGGCCAGTTCGAACAGGGTTTGCCGACTGCCCTGATACGCTATCCAGCTCCGCTGATAGCCCCCCAACTGATCATATTGTGGGAAGCCGGCCCGCAACAGGGGCAGGCCCAATCGTTTGGATGACTCCAGCGCGTGAGAATTGCTGATCATAATTTGTGCATTTTCATTGCGCGCCCGTATTTCCAGCTCTTCCAGATCACCCAGCTTCACTTCAACTGCTTTAACCTGTTTCAATACCGGTGCATGGGCAGGTGCGACGGCAGCGACCAGTTCAGCACCCATGCCTTCCAGCAGGTGCGAGAAGCCATTAAGAAGATCCGGATCCAGTGCTATCGCCACCTTCGCCATCCCAAGCATGAAGTGTGTATCCAGCATGGCATCCTGCAGTTGCGCACGTTGCCGTTCCAGCTTACATGGAACCGGTTTTCCTGAAATATCGGACAGCATTTTGACAAAGGCATCGGTGGCTTCCAGGCCCATCAAATGATCAAAACGGTAATCAGGAAGGCCCGTTCTCGCATGAAGCGTGTCAGCGGTTTTGTACATCGACGCGCCGATAACAATGCTGGCAATAGATTCAGACAGATGCGCTAATGCCGATACCGCCGTACCGCCAATACTGAGGGGACTGAAATCCTGCTCGGTTAAATGACCATCGAGAGAATCCGACAGATCGGGAATCACCACTGGTCGAAATCCGAACAGTTCAATGATGTCCTTCAGGCTTTCAATATCCCCCGGCGTCAGAAAAGAACCGACGATCACATTGACCTGTCGCCGAGCTGGTCCTGATCTGGATACCGGTTTATCCGGCACCAGGGTTTCAATCAGCGCCTGAGTCGCCGCCGCAAATCCCGTCTCCATGCAGCCACTGTAATCAGGCGTCGATACGGGGACTACCGGGATCGGCACGTACTGCGGATATTTCTGGCGAAACTCGTGTATGGCCATCGGCACATCACAACCCTGGGTTTCTGACAGCCCGGTGGTCGGCACGCCAATCAATTCCGGCGAAGATTTTTCGCAAATGGTTTTCAGACCTTCAATAATATTGTCGTCAGCTCCCATAATGGTACTGACCTGCTCCATGGCACTGGTTTGCAGAGGGATCGGCTCACGAAAATGGCGAACGAAAAAAATCTTCCCAAACGCCGTACAACCCTGCGAGCCGTGCAACATGGGAATGGCCTTTTGAAACCCAAGAAAGGCCAGTGCCGCGCCCATACTCTGGCTGGACTTGAGGGGATTAACCGACAACGCTTTTTTACGTTTGCTAATGCTGACTACATTATGAGGCTTCGAGTCCTGCTCTGAGCGATCTCTCGCCACGCTAAAAGTCTCCCAGGGGGCAGACCGGCGAACGGCCTGCCACACTGGACTTTCCAGAGTCAACGCCATTTGCCGCGCCAGTTCAAGCATGCCTTCATAACCGGCGTAACCGAATTCACGCTCCTGATTAATATCAAGAAAAGGCAGTCTCGCCTTCAGTGCCGTATACATATTGCGGCCACCGGCGATGAGAATATCAACATTCTGTTCACGCACCAGATCCAGTAGTGCGCGTGGATTGCCATCATCCAGCATGCGAACATCGTCACCCATCAGTTGCCGAATTCGCGCCTTGTCTTCTTCGGTTGATTTTTTAGTTCCGGTGGCCACCACATGCATACCCAGATCCTGCAATGCGGAGATCACTGACCAGGACTTCACGCCCCCGGTATAAAGCAGCACCCGCTTGCCACGCAAGCGTTGCCGCCAGGGTTCCAGTAGCTGGTGAATGCGCGCTTCTTCGCGGGCAATCAGTGTTTCAGTTCGTTTGTTTAAATCAGGATCATCAATATGACGCGCAAAATCCCGTAGCGCCTGTGACACGTCGGCCACGCCATAAAAACTACCCTCAAACCAGGGCGTGCCAAAAGCTTCCTGCAATTTTCGGGCAACATTGATCATCGCCTTGGAGCACACCATCATGTTGACCTCGGCGCGGTGCATGGTTTGCACCTCCCGATAGCGCGCATCGCCGGACAGGGTGCATAAAACCCTCAGCCCCAACTCATCCAGCAGGGGAAGCACATGCCAGAATTCACCGGCAATATTGTATTCGCCAACCAGGTTAATATCGTGAATTTTATAATCACACTCGGCGGCAATCGCTGGCAGTGGATCCGGTTCCCGCGTACCCACCACATGTTTCACCATTGTTTCACCGGCAATACGATTGCCGAGGTTTTTAGTGCCATAAAATCCGGCGGCATCGACGGGTACCACGGGCACCTGCCAGCGTTCTTCCGCAGCCCGGCAAACCGCTTCAATATCATCACCCATCAGCGCGGGAACACAGGTGTTATGCACGAACACCGCAGCGGGATGATAGGAATCAATCGCCTGCTTGATAGAATGAAACAGGCGTTTCTCCCCGCGCCCCATGATCACATCCTGTTCGGTAAGATCGGTAGTCATGCCGATTTTGTACAACGCTGGCCCCGATGAACGAGCGCCGCGGTTATCCCAGGATGAACCGGCACAGGCGATCGAACCATGAACGATATGGGCCACATCGGCTATCGGTAGTAATGCAATTTGCGCCCCATCAAAAGCGCACCCCCCCGCCGTAGCGCCAGGCGTGGGCCGAGCACAACCGGATTTGGATTTCCGGTTGTGTGAACAGGCGGGTTCATCGAGAAGGGCTGCTATGTCTTTTGCTTTCATCCTGCACCTGAGTAATCACTTTGCTTTAGCTTTGCAAGGTAGGTGCCAAGTGCTAACTTACTGTTTTTCCTGTGGAAATTAAAAAGTGATGTTGTTGCAAATACGACAACGCAAAGGCAGGCTGCGTGTTCTACAACATGTCATACCGCACCAGCATGAGCTTAAATACTATACGGATCATCACACCATGACTGAATAACTTCGATGTCCCGTTTCGGCAGATACTCAAAACCAGCGGAATGATCTTCCATCACCGACCAGGCAATTTCATGTTTAATCCCAGGGGTGGTCAGCATAAAGAAGTACCAGGCCATAGGGTATCCCGCCTGACGATCAATATTACGAATAAGATTAGCCAGACCGGCTCCGTGTTGAATCAGAGCGCCAGCGACATCAGGCATCAGATCCGGGTAGGTTGTGAGGGGTTTGAGGTTGAATTTTTTATCTCCATAACGATCAGTATAAGGAATAAATCGAATCACCCAGTGATTCCAGAAAGAGGCATTCATGACGGCCGTTGATCTATTCCAGTCACGCATAAATCGCCGCATTCGCCTGGATTCCATTCCCTCTACCCGCAATTCTTCCAACGTTTTACCAATAGGGATTGCACGGCGAAACAGATATCGTGGCGCCGTAACCGATTCCGGCTCCAGTTCCGGAAAATCAACCGGCTCGACGAATTCTTCAAGATCCTCGGGGTGCCCGTTCGGATCAAACAAGGGGCGCGCCAATACTTCCTGTAGCTCCTCCACTTCTAACTGGATAAAATCAGCACTCCCACTACCGGTCGTAGCAACAAGGTAATGAGTCGTCCCCAACAGACGAGTGGCAAACCAGTCCTTGTCGGCATATTTTTCCAGTAAATTTGAAATCTGTCCGGCCGATTCCTGCTCCGCCCAGATCCGCAAATTATTCGTAACACGTTCACCTTCCCGTGTCACCGCCCCCCCCGGACGATGCCAGCCTGTACGGGAAAGGACATGCCGAAACTGCACATTTTTGATTGCTTCATTTATGTGCCGCAAAAGATCTCTTTGTTTCTTATCAGGCTTCGCCTGTATACAGGCATGGATAAGTTTGTCTGCATCAATATCTTTGATGTAAAAATCAAAATTCTCAATCATGTCGCCGGTAGTATTCATTCTAAATAGGCGTTCCAAATACCCGAACAATGGTGAATTTCCATGTTAATGATGAGCCCTTCGACTTCGCTCAGGAGAGCGTCGAAGGATCGAACCATGAACAACGTTTAACCTTCATCTCCTTCGACAAGCTTCCTTCGACAAGCTTCCTTCGACAAGCTTCCTTCGACAAGCTCAGGACGAACGGCCATTCCAAAAACGGTAATTCCAAAAGTGGACTGGTATTTGGAACACCTATTTAGTAAAAAATTACACCCCCGGTATAACCGGAACAAAATGCAGCCTGGGATGAATCCTGAAAACCGAAAGGAAAAGCCCAGTAAAATATCGCCTCACTCTGTTTCAAAGCGTACACGCGCTTCATCAGGATGGCCCATCACTTTGGCCAACCAGGGTGGAGGCAGGCAGGAAAGAACACTCTGCAACTTGCTCAACACATTCTCTACATCGACTTCCCCGATATGTTTAATGGGATGAATAGAATGTTTTACCACTTTAGCGACAGCAGGCCCGCCAATTGAAGATACATAGAGAATATCACAGTCACTGATCAAATCAGCCAGATAGGCGTTCTTTTCACTCTCACCCTCCTTCCCAGCCGTTGCCCGAACATCAATAAGTCGAATATCCTTCGGCGAAACCTGATAGATCAAAAATTGCACGCAACTTCCGAAATGCCCATCCAGTTTTCCTTCATTATTCGATGCGATTGCCACACGTATAGAGTCCGGCAGCTCATTGTCAGAAAGGGGATGAATTGACAGTAGACTTTCACTCATTTCATTGACCTCAACACTCGTTATTCTTATCATGAATCCAATGGAATAACACAGTCATCAATTTCACAAATATCTTCACATTGCGGAAAATCATATTGATCTTCACACTCGGTACAATCCTTTGATTTTATTGCATACACGCCTTTATGAGTGTGAACCGCACCGGTTGGGCACACAGGCTCACAGTCACCACATGCCGTACATATTCCAGCAACAATTTGCATAGCCATCATTAAATCTCCTGTTTGATTATCAAGTACGTTTAAATCATCAGGCGCGCTTAAATTTAAGCGTCGTGGGAAAACTGGGGGGCGGACTGATGGGATCGATATACCATGATGACCCATCTTCCAGTACCACTTCCCCACCCCATTCCTCATTACTATCTTTTTCCACCGTCTCGACTGTCGCTTCGAGATCTTTTTTTGCTACATAAAAAAGCAGCTTGCCTGATTCAGAACGGCGCAACATGACACTCGGCATAACCTTCTCCTATAACAGAATTCCGGCCCGATTTGCACCGGGCTGGTCAACCTGGCCGGTTAACGAATAAGATCGTAACTATAATCTGTCACGCCCATTTCGCGTGTCTCATCATCAAGACGTTCGAGGACAGAATTAACCAGTGTGGTGAGAATATACATAGCGCCTTCGTAACCCAGAGTCGTCATACGATGCAGATGATGGCGATCAAAAATCGGGAACCCAATTCTAATCAGTGGCACCTCAAATTCCTTGCCTTTTTCCAACGTGTCGCGCTGGATAAACTTGCCATAGGAGTTTCCAATCAGGAAATCAGGTTTATTGGTAAATACCAGGGAACGCATATGCCACAAATCCTTGCTCGTATGTACCACCGTATTTTTTCCATAATCGGATTCAGCCAGCATCGCTTCCATGGCTTTCTTCCAACGTTTGTTGGCATGATTGGATAACACGTCAGTCGGCTCCGCACCCAACTCCAGCAAGAACTTGCTCATTCCCATCACATAATCCGCATCGCCGTACAGTGCGAAACGCTTGCCATGTAACCATGAATGTGAATCCGTCATCATGTCCAGCAGACGGCCGCGCTCCTTTTCGAGAGACTCGGAAATAGGCTTACCTGTTAGCTCCGAAATTTTCATCAGAAATTCATCGGTTCCTTCCAGTCCCATCGGTATGGCAATATTCGCCGCAGGCTGTTTCAGTGTTGTTTTGATATACTTACGGGTCTTAATCAACTGCCATGGCTGTAACAGCAAGGTGTCAATCGCATTGGGCGCATCTTCCAGTTCTTCGATGGTAGTACCGCCAGAATACATTCTGTACTCGCCATCAGCCGGTGTATCCAGAACTTCGGAAGGATCGTTCAGGATACTGTAATCAACATCCATTTCTTTCATCATCCGGTGCATAACCCGATAATTACCCAGGTAAGTTTCAAATCCCGGCACCAGGTTTATTTTGCCATTTTTGCCAACTTCCTTATCTTCCATTTTATTAATGGTGAAATAGCGTAACGTACCCTCAAACATATTATCCCAGCCTGTCGTGTGGCTGCCCACAAAACTGGGAGTATGCGCAAAGGGAACAGGAAAGTCTTCTTCAATATGACCTTCTTTCTTAGCATTACCGATAAAAGCATTCAGATCATCGCCGATGACTTCCGCCATACAGGTGGTTGAAACGGCAATCATCTTGGGCTTGTATAGAGCCTTGGCGTTTTCCAGTCCATCGTACATATTCTTCTGCCCACCGAAAACGGCAGCGTCTTCCGTCATCGAGTCAGAAACACAGGCAATGGGTTCCTTGAAATGGCGATTAAAGTATGATCTAAAATATGCCACGCAACCCTGTGAGCCATGTACATAAGGTAATGTTTTCTCAAACCCAAGGGCACACAGCACCGCACCCAGCGGCTGGCAGGCTTTGGCCGGATTTATAGTCAATGCGGTACGTTGAAAATTAAGCTCCTGATATTCACTACTCGTTGTCCATTGAAACGTCTCTTTGATCTTCTCATCAGAGTGACATTCTTCCATTACACGTTTATTTTCAAGTGATTCCCTGTAATCATCATCTCTGAACAAGGGATAACATGGCTTGATGTTGTCTACATGTTGACTCATTATTTATCTCCTCCCACGCCACGATGTTTTAGATATAAGATCGATGGACAGCGGGTGTTGGAATTGATCGTACAGATTATTAAGTTCGCTGAAGCCTGTAAAAAATGCAACTATGCGCTTGTGGAAATAGTCTCATCCTCTTCAACTCCCTTTTTCCAGGGAGCGATGATTTTATTCCAACACGGGTTATTCAGCGTCATGTCCATATCGCGCGCAAAAATGGCGAATCCATCGTAACCATGATAAGGACCGGAATAATCCCAGGAGTGCATCTGCCTGAACGGTATGCCCATTTTCTGGAAAATATATTTCTCCTTGATACCCGAGCCAATCAAGTCCGGCTTGATTTTTTTGACGAACTCTTCAAATTCATAACCGGTCACATCATCATAAATCAGAGTCGCTTTACCCATGTCCTGAGTGGTTCGTTCATAATCATCGTTATGGCCGAATTCATAACCGGTACCCACCACTTCCATTCCAAGATCTTCATAAGCGCCGATGACGTGCCGGGGACGTAGACCACCGACGTACAACATTACCCGTTTGCCTTCAAGACGTGGACGGTATTTTGCAATTACGGCCTCATATTCAGCCTGGTATTTTTCAATTACACGCTCCGCACCTTCTTTGATTCTATCATCGAAGAAGGATGCGATTTTTCGCAGACTTTCCGCAATTTTGGTCGGGCCAAAGAAATTGTATTCCAGCCAGGGAATGCCGTATTTCTCTTCCATATGGCGAGAGATATAGTTCATTGATCGGTAACAATGAAGCAGATTAAGTTTAACCTTGGGCGTCAGTTCCATTTCTGACAGGGTTCCATCACCAGACCACTGGGCAACGACTCGCAAGCCCATTTCTTCCAACAAGGTGCGTGAAGACCAGGCATCGCCGCCAATATTATAGTCGCCGGTAATCGCTACATCATAGGGCGTGGATTCGAAACTATCATCCTCATCGCGCGCACCCAATACCCAGTCACGAATAGCATCATTGGCGATATGATGCCCCAAAGACTGGGAGACGCCACGAAAGCCTTCACAGCGAACCGGAACCACCACCTTTCCATACTCTTTAGCTTTCTTTTTGGCTACGGCGCTGATGTCATCACCGATTAGACCCACTGGGCATTCTGATTGAATAGTACTCCCCTTCATCAGCGGAAACAGGCCGTGAACTTCATCCATCAACTTATCAAGTTTTTTATCGCCGCCAAAAACAATATCTTTTTCCTGAAAATCGGACGTGAAGTTGATTGTGCCGAAAGTGTTAACCCCCGTCATACCTATATAATAGTTACGACGCCCCGCACGCGAGTACTGACCACAGCCGACAGGGCCATGAGAGATATGGATCATATCCTTGACCGGCCCCCAAACCACGCCCTTCGACCCGGCATAGGCACAGCCCCGAACGGTCATGACCCCGGGCAGTGATTTACGGTTGGAGGTCATACATTTTTTGGACTTGTCAGCATCCTGATCATTAACCATTAAATGCTTGACACGATCTTGCTTCGCCTTTTCCGGATAAACCTCCAGCACCTCCTGAATAAGAGCTTCGGTTTTTTCATTTGTCATTGTTGCCATTGAACTGCTGCTCCTCTTCCTCTTCCACCCATCTGTGGACAGGGAATTGAAATTAAATTGTGACAGACTCTATCAATGATTGAGTTCTGCGTTTCTGAATATCGGCCTGTCATGTTTGTACAAATACACATAACCTCTATCAGCAGGCTTTAGCGGTTTTACCAATGATGCTTTCGTCCTCCTCATCCAGAATTCCAAACTCCATTAACAGTTCTTCAAGTTCGTCCATGGTGATGGGAGTAGGAATAACAAATTTTTTGTTCTCGATGATTTTCTTCGACAGTGAACGATACTCATCGGCCTGTTTGGCGCCCGGATCATATTCAATCACGGTCATGCGACGAATTTCAGCACGTTGAACAACATTGTCACGCGGTATAAAGTGGATCATATGAGTACCCAGTTTTTCGGCCAGGGCGATAATTAAATCATCTTCGCGATCAGTATTACGAGAATTGCAAATCAGGCCGGCAAGGCGCACGCTGCCGGAGTTTGCATATTTCACAATGCCCTTGCAAATATTATTAGCGGCATACATCGCCATCATTTCACCGGACACCACGATGTAGATTTCCTGAGCCTTGTTTTCACGAATCGGCATGGCAAAGCCGCCACAAACAACATCACCCAGAACATCGTAGAATACAAAGTCAATGCCCTCGTCATAAGCGCCTTCCTCTTCAAGGAAGTTAATCGCGGTAATCACACCGCGACCGGCACAACCCACCCCCGGCTCAGGACCCCCTGACTCAACACATTGGATATCGGCATAACCGGTTTTGAGCACATCTTCCAGTTCCAGATCTTCTACCGAGCCGGCGTCTGCCGCCATCTCCATGATGGTATTCTGCGCCTTGGCATGTAGAATCAGGCGGGTAGAATCCGATTTTGGATCGCAACCCACTATCATTATTTTCTGACCCGCTTCAGCCATCGCAGCGACCAGATTCTGGGTGGTAGTGGATTTACCGATACCACCCTTCCCGTAAATTGCACATTGACGCATGTTTTTTCTCCTTGCCGTGAATAATTCAGGTGTTGTCAAACAATATGTGTATATATCCCCTTCAGCAATCACCGTGCCAATCTTTTAAATCCACCCAAATACATGTTTATTATGAATTTATCCCAACCACCCCGGCAGCAGGGGACAGTGGCATTAACAACATTTATCTGTTCATTGTGTGTTTAGCGACAAGATGCACCCTGTAAACCCATAGTGAATTCAGACAATTACAGGGTGGAACATTATTTGCTTAACAATATCAACAGGCAGTCACTAAATTAAGGGGGATACGACTATGTCCACTACAGGATTAAATGAAATCATTACAGGCATTAAGAGGGGCCGGATCGTTCCCTACCTGGGCGCAGGCGCGCTGAAAGGCGTGATCGAGATCGGCGGCTCCGAGCCCATTCCGGCTGACAGTGATAGTCTGATCCTGGCAATGAACGGCGGCCAGCCTATGGCACCACGTCTGATGTATGAATTCTCTCGTGCCGCCATGAATATGGAACATAAAAAAGGCCGGAACTTCGTTAATCGGTTTCTGCACGAAACCTATGGCGTGAGAAACTGGAGCCGATCCCCGTTACATGACTGGCTGGCTGAGATCAAGCCTGCCTACATCATTGATATCAACCGCGATACCCAGTTACAGGATTCTTACGCAGATACGCCTCATACCTTAATTCGCGGGATATCCCGTATAGGTGGCAGCAATTATCGTTTTTTTATTCACCATTACGATGGCGAATCCTATCAGGAGATCGAACAGGATAAAGTGGATACCCGCTTGCCTGTGCTTTTCAAACCTATGGGCAGCCCGTTACCGGATTCGACCTTTATTGCCTCTGATGCAGACTATGTGGATTACATCACTGAATTAATGGGTGGTTTTGCAATCCCGGACTTTCTGAAACGCTACCGTAAAGGCAAGCAATACCTCTTGCTCGGTATGTACCTGACTCGCGACACGGAACGTATGGTCTTGTCAGACATGATCTATGATGCAGAAGAACCCGCAGGCTGGGCGCTGATTCCGGAACCCGGTAAAAAAGAAAAACGTTATTGTGAACGAAAAGGGATTGAAATAATCGAAGCCGATATTTCTGATTTACTGACAATGGCTGATAGTCAATCCATAGAAAATCGTAATCTGGTTGCGTAACACCAGAACGCGGGTTGATCGGAATAGCTAAGCTCACAGCCTCAGTTCTACTGTTGGGCTTTGCTATCGCTCAGCCCAACCTACGGAGATTTTAAAACCTCTTGAAAGGCTGATCGAACAGTCTTATTTCTCTGGCCCAAAACATTCCTGAAAATCGGCACAAACTTCACAGGATGGGGAACGGCAGGTATAAATCCCTTCGGCCTTGCACAATTGCCTGTTACTGGTTCCCACGCCGGAGCGTGGGAACGAGAATTTCGTGTCGCATAATCAGTAACCTCATTAGTATTTCTCTGGCCCAAAACATTCCTGAAAATCGGCACAAACTTCACAGGATGGGGAACGGCAGGTATAAATCCCTTCGGCCTTGCACAATTGCCTGTAAAAGAATTTTTTCCACTTCATGTCCCGATCATTACGAGCCGCCAAGGATGGGAAATTGTGTTCTAACAGATGGCTGAGATCCTGACGCGACCACAACCCAAGATCCTGCCAAAGATGATCCTGCGCCATGCAGGCTGCACTTACAATCCCGGCAATCCATTTTTCTGATGCTGATTCGCCCATTCGATCCTGCAATAGCAAGGCGCGTAATTCATCCCGCTCCTGCCATCGTTTTGAATCAGGTTGCGCCTGAAGCGGCTGTAGCCGTTGCCGGCCATCAAAACCCGGATAGTGATAAGCCAGCATAGCATGAAACTGTTCAGAACCCAGCCCCAGAAAAGCAGGTAAAGCACCTAATCCGCAACTCCAACTGGCCAGAATACAGGCCAGTGGATCGTCATTGGCCCGCCCCTGGCTGTGTCTCATCAATTGAATATGAAGCTGGCGGCAGGTGTCCTCAACATCTTTAAACAATAGGACTGTATTCATACTCAGGCTGGACGAACTTTCACATCACCGACTACCTGTGCCTGGCAGGCAAGCCGGTAATGCCGTCCAGCCATATTCTCTCGCAAAACCTTGTCTTCAAGTACTGTTGGTTCGGATAAATTGTTCCATCCTTCCTCGACTTTCATCATACAGGTGCCACAGTCACATTCCCGGCAGCCATAAATAATTCCGGAACCTACTTTCTCCGAAATCTCAATCACCCGCGTACCGACGGGAACATTTACCGTGAGTTCGATATCTGAAAATGTTACTTTTGCCTTTGCCATATTATATGCCTTCCTGATTGATGATTAATTTTTGACTTAACTAACGCGCCTGAATTTCCGCCATCGCCTCGGCTATCTTCGAGGGCGGTATGCCCGTCAGCGAACCCGGCAGATTCACTGACTCACCCAGCCCGTTCAGAATCGCCCCCTCGACAGGACAGATGCTGGCGCACAGGGGTTCAGCAAAGTCACCTTCGCACTCGGTACACTTTCTCGCATCAACCAGAAAATGTGGGCTCGCTTCGTATATGGCCTGACTGGGGCAAAGCGATTCGCAGGCCCAACAGTTTACGCAACTTTCAATGATTCTGTACGTCATGTTTACCTCATGATTTATGCCGTTTCGCATGTTTCTGTAACCGCGTTATCCAGTAAGCCCTGCTCAAGCATCTCGGCGTAGACCGCAGCGATGGCATCCTCAATAGGCTCCATAGCATGTTCACCGTTAGGCTGTATGCCCGCTTCTTCCAGAACAGACCACGGCCCCATCCCGATTTTGGCACACAACACCGCTTCACAACCCTCCAGGATACGAACCATTTTATCCAGCGCGGTCTCGTCTTCACCACAGCTATCAATGCCATAGCAATACTGTTCCACTTTTCGCAGCCCAATGAAGCGCACATCCGTTGCTGACGCCTCGTAAATCAGAAACTCTTTCGCATGACCAAAGTGCTGATTTATAATGCCACCACCCGACGAGGTAACGGCAACCAGGACAGGCCGGGATTCTTTCTTTAAGACGCTGCTATCCAGGGTCACCATGGTCGTGCCGGGTTGATTCTTCAGTCTGCGTTTTTCTTCGATGGCCTGATGGATGGCCGCTCGCTTTTTTATGGCTGCTTCATAGTCAATGTCCATATTTTCAATTTTATCCAGGGTAAATTCATCACCACGATCCTCGCCCAGCATCCCGACGGCATCCGCACGGCACTGCCGGCAATGCCGCATCATATTCATATCCCCCGCACAGGCATCCTGTAATGTCTGTAACTCCGTATGCGTCGGTCCACGTTGGCCCATGACGCCATAGAACGTGCCATGTTCCGCCTCGGCAATCAGGGGCATGACATTGTGTAGAAAGGCGCCTTTTCCCTTCACCACTTTACTGACTTCTTTTAAATGCTCATCATTGACGCCGGGGATCAGGACCGAGTTCACTTTTACCAGAACGCCCCTATCGACCAGCATTTCTAACCCTTTTTGCTGCTGCTCAATAAGGATTTTTGCGCCTTTGCGACCCTTGATGCGACGGTTATTCCAAAATATCCAGGGATAGATTTTCGCGCCAATATCAGGGTCGATACAATTAATAGTAATGGTGACGTGATCGATGTTGTGCTTTAGCAGCTCATCGATCTGCTGCGGCAAGGCCAGCCCATTGGTGGAAACACATAATTTGATATCGGGTGCCTTCTCTGTCAGGGCCTGGAAAGTCGCGAAAGTCCGCGCTGGACTGGCAAGAGGATCGCCGGGACCGGCAACCCCCAGGACGGTCATTTGTGGAATTTTGGCGGCAACGATGATAGTTTTTTTAACCGCCTGTTCTGGGGTGAGTAGCTCTGAAACCACTCCCGGCCGGGACTCGTTGGCGCAGTCGTATTTCCGGTTGCAATAATGGCACTGGATATTACAGGCAGGCGCCACCGCCACATGCATGCGCGCATAGTAATGATGCGCTTCTTCGGAATAGCAGGGATGGTTATGAATTTTTTTACGTATCTCCTCCGGCAAATGTGAAAGCTGATCCTGACTGCCACCGCAGGCGCTGGAGGAACATCCCTCCGTCGGCGCATTTGAATTATCCCGTACCGTCAGTTCCATGCCTCTGTCTCCCGATTACAATTACTGTTAAATATGGTCATCAATGGTATTGCATACTCTATGCCTATCTCGGGAAAAATTGTTAACTGTTGTTTTTATTTGGTTTTTTTAAATGCGGGAATTGTTTAGCTGATGATTTGGCCACAATTTATTTAGCTTTGTTGCAAAACGTACATTGGATGGGGGAGATGAAATTTCAGCTCAGTAGAGTGGACACCGTGTTAATCTCTTCCTTCGGTTGCCCAACAGAGTACCGTACTGTTGGGCTTCATATAAACCATTCAGCCCAACCTACATTTGTGCGATTTCTTTGTGTCCTCTGGCTAAAAAACTGCTCGTCAGAAAATCATATTTGTCTGACCTTAATGTTGAGCGTTTGGATACGATATGCAATCTGACGCGGCGTCATATTAAGTAGTCGTGCCGCTTTGGCCTGGACCCAACCGGCTTCTTCAAGTGCAGCGATAACCCGTTCTCGTTCATCCAGACCGGGGTTGTTAAAGTCAACTTTTGGAGCATTTTCGGTGCTGGTGACACTTCCAACCTGTTCTACATCCAGCCCTGTATCAGCAATCATATCCCGATCGATGTTGCCATCGAAACTCATAATCGCAGCCCGTTCGAGAATGTTTTCAAGCTCCCGGACATTACCCGGCCAGGCATAGCGCATGAGCAATCGGATGGCGCTGTCAGTAATCAACAGCTCACGCCCCTGCTGTTTAGCCACTTTATCTACCAGGAAACGTGCAAGATCCGGAATGTCCTCAGGTCGCTCGCGCAGTGCCGGGGTTCGGATAGGCATCACATTCAGACGATAGTAAAGATCTTCCCGGAAGACTCCTTGTTCAACTTCTTCCTCAAGGTTGCGATTGGTGGCGGCAATAATGCGCGTATCCACACGCAGAGTCTGCATGCCGCCGACACGTTCGAACTCACCTTCCTGTAGCACGCGCAACAATTTAGCCTGAAAGGCCGGTGAAATCTCACCTATTTCATCCAGAAAAATGGTTCCCGCATCCGCCTGTTCAAAGCGCCCTTTTCGCTGACTGACGGCACCGGTAAAAGCGCCTTTTTCGTGTCCAAATAATTCGGATTCAAGCAAGTTATCCGGTAGTGCGGCACAGTTAAGTTTGATAAAGGGACCATTCGCTCGCGGTGAGTTGTAATGAATGGCGTTGGCAATTAATTCCTTTCCGGTCCCCGATTCACCTCGTATCAATACGGTGGTATTCCATTTCGACACCTGTCTGACCTGCTCAAACACGGCCTGCATTACCTGGCTATGGCCCACTATATTTTTAAAACTATGATTGCTTTTTACCTTTCGGCGTAGACGATCACGCTCTTCTCTTAGTTCCCGTTTTTCATTGGCCACTTCCCTTGACAGATAGACGGTCTGCGCAATCAGATTAGCGGTCATTTCCAGAAAACGGGCCTGTTCATTGATGAGCTCACTACAGAATGAGGGCTGGGCGGTAAAAACACCGACTGGATCATCGCCACCACTTCGAATCGGCACCCCAATAAACGGCAGGTTGACATCATAAACCCCGAGACGGCCGAGGAACTTGGGTTCATCCGCTATGCGCCTAAGCACAACCGGTTCGGCCTGACGCATGATATCGCCCACCACACCTTCATCTACGCGATAACGAACATCACGGGTAAAACTGGTTTCATGTCCATGCAAAGCAACCACCTGAAGTTCACTGGTTTCTTCATCCAGCAAACTCACCATGCCATAGCTTAACTGCCCCTCGTCATGTAAAAGTTTGAGAACTTCAGCCAGCGTTTCCCGCAGATTCAGAGAGCGACTAAGCACCTGACTGACAAGATAAAGGATCTCCAGTTCCGACTCCAG
>CAZQVV010000054.1:0-3197 GCA_964596835.1 uncultured Thiohalophilus sp.
AATGAACCAATAAACAACCCCGCCGCAAGCAGCGGGGAATGACACCCAAAGAGATTCAGGTGGTGACACATGTCTGATTTATTATTGAGCATTTTATCCCGCATAGTATTTGATCAAACATCAAAAAAGCCCCTGATACAGGGGCTTTTTTGTAAGCGAGTGTTCGACTTATTTGTGGACGCCCAGCTTGTCTCTCCAGCCCGGGAAGATGGCATCGGCGTCATGCTCGAATGACTCGAATGCGCGAGCAAATTCTTTATGCTCTTTGGCGTAGTCAATGGGGTCGGCGCCTTCTTTCCAGCATTCATAGGCTTGACGTAATGATATGGCGCCTGCCGCAGGGCTGTCGATATGGCCATAGGCGCCACCGCCGGCGGTGTTGATAACGTTGGCATGGCCCAGATTCTCGAAGAAACCAGGCAGGCGCAGTGCGTTCATACCGCCAGAGATGATAGGCGTAGTCGGTTTCATGCCATACCATTTCTGATAGTAGAAGGGTCCCTGACACTCATCACGCTCGATCATGTAAGCGATGATCTTGTCGTCGGCTGAACCTTCCATCTTGCCGTAGCTCATGGTGCCGACATGAATGCCGGAAGCGCCTTGCAGGCGAGCCATCTTGGCCAGAATATAAGCCGTGTAGCCACGTTTTGAAGAGGGTGACGTGACCGCGCCGTGACCGGCACGATGATAATGCAGATACTGGTTAGGGTACTCACGACGAGCCGTCGTGACCATACCCGGGCCACCTACATAACCGTCAACCAGGAAAGCAACATGCGGTGCATTTTCAGCGAACGTTTCCAGTGCATAATCGGCACGGGCGCACATTTCGTGGTAATCATCAGCGGTAATGTTCATCGAGAACAGTTTGGCTTCGCCTGTTTCATCCTGCGCACGCGCCAGGGCGTCGGCAATCAGAGGTAAAACCTTCTTGATGGGGCAGAAAACCTGGTTACCTTGGGGCTCATCATTCTTGATGAAGTCGCCGCCCAGCCAGAACTGGTAGGCTGCTTCGGCAAAGGGTTCGGGACGCAGGCCCAGTTTAGGTTTGATGATAGTCCCGGCGATGTAACCACCGTTTTCAATGGGGCGGCCCAGAATGCGCCACAGATCAGAAATGCCCATGGCCGGGCCATCAAACAATTGCAGCATTTTAGGGGGAACATAGAAATCCTGCATTTGAGAATTCCTGATGTCACTCATGCCCTGATTATTGCCAATGGTCAGTGTCAGGAAAGACACGATCATGGCGCGACCATCAATGATATTGCGGTCGAATAATTCATTAGGGTAGGCAATTTTCATGATGCCTTTGGCTTCGTCAATCTCGTAAACCAGCGCATCAACGCCTTTGGTAAAGTCGTCAGTCGTCGACACTTCAACGTTAGTGCCGGTCGAAGATTCTGCTGCAAAGTGGGCGGCGGCTTCCAGGTAGCCGTGACCTTCAGCAGGTTCCATGGTGTAGGCAACCAGAATGTGATTGCCATCCGCAAGTAAATTATCTTCGCTCAGGCTGAGGTCGGAATAGCGACCTGTTTGATCTAATAAAGCCATGTTTAACACTCCTCGAATAAAAATTAAAAATACGAAATCCCTGTGGGCAGACGCCAGAGAATAGTCCTTCATTGTGACTTTAGCTGTGGCTGGTGATACATCGTCTGTCTCAATGGTTTACGACTATACGGGGAATAAGACATAATTAAAATTCAGATATCTTAATCAAAAACATAAGGTAAACATTATGAATGTGACGTTTCGCCAATTAGCCGTATTTGAAGCGGTGGCTAATTGCCTCAGCTATACCCAGGCCGCGCAGAAGCTGCACCTCAGTCAGCCGGCTGTTTCCATGCAAATCAAACTGTTAGAGGGAAATGTCGCGCTACCGTTGTTTGAAAAATTGGGCCGAAGGATTTACCTCACCGAGGCCGGGCGGGAAATGCACCACTATTGCCGCAGCATCGCCGGACAGCTCGAGGAACTGGAGGAAGTGCTGGAACATATAAAGGGTATCCAGCGGGGACGGCTGGATATTTCAGTGGCTTCGACCGCCAATTATTTTGCTACCCGCCTGTTGGCGGCCTTTTCCCGTAGATATGAGGGTACGACCTTTAGTCTGGATGTGACTAACCGTGAAACCCTGCTGCGGCAACTGGAGCTGAATGAAAAGGATCTGGTGATTATGGGCAAGCCGCCTGAGGATCGGGATCTGGAGGCAACGGTATTCATGGATAATCCGCTGGTGGTGATTGCGGCGCCGAATCACCCGTTGGCTATGGACAGGGATATAGCGCTCAAAAGTTTGCAGAAGGAAACCTTTGTGGTGCGGGAATCCGGTTCCGGTACGCGGATCGCGATGCAGCGTTTTTTCACCGAACACGATGTCCACTTGAGTACCGGCATGGAAATGACTTCCAACGAGGCCATCAAGCAGGCGGTGGAAGCGGGACTAGGGCTGGGTATTGTTTCCATTCATACCCTGGCGCTGGAGTTGGAAACGCGCTGGCTGGTGGTACTGGATGTACGGGAATTTCCCATTTTACGGCACTGGTATGTGGTTCAGCGCAGGGGCAAACGTTTGTCCCCGGTGGCCCAGGCTTTCAAGGAGTTTGTTACTAATGACCTTAGTGAGCCTGACGTTATCCAGATACAGAAGATTTGATTCTGTGGCTGAACTTTCCAGTATTTCGCCAGTCACACCTGCACATACCTCACTAACCTATGTTATAATGGCAACTATGACGCTTTTTCGTACCAACAGGCTATCCGAACGCAGTTTGATACTGCTGGTGCTGTTTGCACTGGTTTTTGCGCCGTTTGTCAGCGCGAAGACCCTGGCGGCTGGTTTTACCGCTAAAAGCGAAAATGTCGCCACATGCGAGAAAATGCAAAGAGATATGATACCGTCGCAACGGGCCGGCTCAATCTGCTCTAATCAACAAAATAATGATTGCAAGGCGCATTGCGAGAATCTTTTACTGTCTTATTTGCCCGTCCCGGTACTGCTGGAACCGTTTGTCTTCCAGGCCCGTTCCATGCGTTCCGTACAGCTATCCTCCTCTCAAATTATGAGAGGTATATTTCTTCCGCTGGATCCTCGACCTCCCCAGAGCTGATTTTCCTTATCCGGTCCTTACCCGGATGAGAGTCTGTTAGCTTTTTGACACTGACTGTTTTCCAGTTTGTGTTTCTAATTT
>CAZQVV010000054.1:3297-17582 GCA_964596835.1 uncultured Thiohalophilus sp.
TGAGAGTCTGTTAGCTTTTTGACACTGACTGTTTTCCAGTTTGTGTTTCTAATTTTCCCGGCACACCTTGTTTTTAACCTACCGTTATATCGCTTAGCATAGCGAACGAGCGGCGGGCAAGAGATGCACGTCTTGTTTGCTTGAATAATATCCGCAATGCGGCTAAAAAGGATCTGGAATGATTAATCAGAGACTCGGGATATGTTTGCCCGCTAATTCATCAGGAGTAGCATAATGCTTCCCCATAAATTTATTGTGGCTGGTCTTGCCGCCAGTTTATTTTGTTCATCGGTGCTGGCTGCCACGTCAGCCGCAGATGATCCGCAGGCGCGAGTCAAGGCCACACGCTCACTGGCCTCGGCACTGAGTTTGTCCGGTGCGGTGAAAGTGGCAGTGGCGGATAATCCCGGCCTGGCCGCCATGCGCGCGCGTGCCGAAGCCCTGGCGGCGATTCCTTCCCAGGTGGGCACACTGCCCGATCCCTCCTTGAGCTTTAACACCCTTAACCTGCCAACGGATACTTTCAGTTTAGCCCAGGAAGGTATGACCCAGGTGCAGGTTGCTATGGGACAGAAATTTCCTTTTCCCGGCAAGCTGGGGCTGCGTGAAGATGCTGCAACGTATGAAGCAAAGGCGGCGGGCAGCGAGGTAAAAGAAAGCCGTTTGTGGTTGATTCGCAATGTCCGCAGCACCTGGTGGAGAGTGTTTTATATCGATCAGGCACTGAAAATTATCGGCAGCAATAAGACGCTTTTGCGTCAGTTTGTCGGAATTGCCCAGACCAAGTACAAGGTGGGCAAAGGTTTGCAGCAGGATGTATTGTTGGCCCAGCTTGAGCTGTCCAAACTGCTGGATAAGGAGATACAGCTTGAGGGTATGCGCCGCAATGAAGAGGCGCGCCTCGATGCCTTGCTGAACTGGCCGACGGATCGCACGCTGATTCTGGCGCATATGTCGGCCACCAAATTACCGTCATTGCGTCAGGAAGCGACCCTGCACAAAGAGGCCGAGACAGCCCGGCCCTTGTTAATGGCTCAGCGGAGCCGCATTCACGCAGCCCGCAGCCGCGTGGATCTGGCGAAAAAAGATTATTACCCTGATTTCAATTTGGGTGTGGCCTATGGATTTCGTAGCGGCACTAATCCGAATGGCAGCTCACGAGCGGATGTGGCCTCATTGCGGTTCAGTATGAGTTTACCTATTTACACCGGCACCAAGCAGGACAAGGCTATGGATCAGCGTAACAGTGAACTGTTGCAGCAAAACTATCGTTTGCAGGATGCGCGTGAACAGGTGCAGTCACAAATCTCAGAGGCGATGGCCGATTACCGGCGCGCCAGTGAGCAGGTTGTGCTGTTCAAAACCGGGATCATTCCCCAGGCCCGGCAGACGGTGAACTCCATGCTGGCCGGTTACCAGGTGAACAAGGTGGATTTTCTCAACCTGGTGCGCACCCAGATCACACTTTATAACTATGAAATTCAATACTGGCTGTCCTTCAGTACGGCACAGCAGGCCCTGGCTACACTGGAATCAGTGGTAGGCACCGATGCGATTTATGCAGGAGACAATTCATGAACAAGAATATCATCATAGCCATTATAACCCTGGCGCTGGGTCTTGGCGCTGGTTACTGGCTGGCAGGGAAACAACAGGGGCCGGGCATGAATAGCGCTACCAAAGGGGGGGCAAAAAAGGGTGAGCGCAAGATCTTGTTCTACCGCAGCCCCATGAACCCGACGGTTACCTCAAAGGTACCGGCGAAGGATAACATGGGCATGGACTACGTTCCTGTTTATGCTGATGAAGCTGGTGGTGCAAAGGAGCCGCCGGGTACGGTGACGATCGATCCGGTTACCGAGCAGGACATTGGTGTGCGCACCGCGCGCGTCGTACGTCGTACGCTGTCACGAGAGATTCATGCTGTCGCAAGGGTAACCTATGATGAAGAACGGTTGGCGCGCCTGCATCCCAAGACCGAAGGTTGGATCGACAAACTTTATGTCGATAAAACCGGCGAGCCGGTCACCAAAGATACCATTCTCCTGAGTTTTTATTCACCGCAACTGGTATCAAGTCAGCAGGAATACCTGTTGGCGTTGAAGAATAATGAAGCCCTGAAAGACAGTCCTTTTAAGGACATTCGTAAAGGGGCGCGGGATCTGGTGATGAGCTCCCGTGAGCGGCTCGAACTGCTGGATGTGCCGGAGCAGCAGATTATCGATCTGGAAGTGACGCGCAAGGTTAAAAAGAACCTGCAGATTCATTCGCCTTTCAATGGGATCGTTATGAAGGTGGGTATTCGTGACGGGCAGTATGTTACACCGGCCACCGAGCTGTACATGCTGGCGGATCTGAGAAAGATCTGGGTGTATGTAGACATTTACGAAAATAATATGCCCTGGGTCAGGCTGGGTGATACCGCCAGGATGACCGTCGAGGCTATTCCCGGCAAGGTGTTCACCGGCAAAGTGACTTACATTTATCCCTACATGGAGAGAAAGACCCGCACTAACCGAATTCGCCTGGAATTCGATAACCGGGATCTCGAACTCAAACCGGAGATGTATGCCAAGGTCACGCTGAAGGCAAACCGGCAGGTGAATGCCGTGGTGGTGCCCGCTGCGGCCATCATACGTTCCGGCATCAGTGATCAGGTCTTCGTGGTGCGTGCGCCAGGAAAGTTTGAGCCGCGCAAGGTTACTCTGGGTGTGAGTGCGGAAGGTCTAACCCAGATCCTCTCCGGCGTAAAACCGGGTGAAGAAGTAGTGACCTCCAGCCAGTTCCTGATCGACTCCGAGTCCAGCCTGCGTGAGGCCACAGCCAAAATGATGGAAGTCATGCCGGGCAGTGCTGGCAAGACGGGGGCTAAGAAGACCGGGGACGGTATGAAGGGGATGAACGATATGAACGACAAGCAGAAGTAGGGGGAAGATTATGATACAAAAAATCATTGATATGTCCCTGCGGGAGAAGTTCCTGGTGCTGCTTGCCACCGCACTGCTGTTTATCGGCGGCCTTTATGCGTTGAAAAACACGCCACTGGATGCGATCCCGGATCTGTCCGACGTGCAGGTAATCGTGTTTACCTCGTTCCCCGGGCAGGCGCCTCAGGTGGTGGAAGATCAGGTCACCTATCCGCTGACCACCGCCATGCTGGCGGTACCCAAGGCCAAGGTGGTGCGTGGTTATTCTTTCTTCGGTTTCTCCTTTGTCTATATTATTTTCGAAGATGGTACTGACATGTACTGGGCGCGTTCCCGCGTGCTGGAATATCTTAACTATGTCAGTGGCCGTCTGCCGGCCGGGGTCAACCCGACTCTCGGGCCGGATGCGACCGGCGTGGGCTGGGTGTATGAATATGCGCTGGTGGACCATACGGGCAAGCACGATTTGGCGCAACTGCGATCCATCCAGGACTGGTATTTGCGCTATCCCCTGCAGACGGTACCGGGCGTATCCGAAGTGGCTTCCATCGGTGGTTATGTCAAGCAATATCAGGTGGTAGTCGATCCCAATGCACTTCTGCATTACCACATTCCGCTGTCTAAAGTGAAGCGGGCCATTCAACGCTCCAATAATGATGTCGGCGGCCGCCTGGTGGAAATGGCCGAGACCGAATATATGGTGCGGGGGTTGGGTTATATCAAATCAATTGCTGATTTGAAAAGTATTCCCGTAGGCGTGGACAAAAACGGAACCCCTATTCGTCTGCAGGATGTCGCCCATGTGCGATTGGGGCCTGAATTACGCCGTGGCGTGGCTGAACTCAATGGTAAGGGCGAGGTAGCCGGCGGCGTGGTGATCATGCGCTTTGGTGAAAATGCGCTGGCGACTATTCAGGGCGTGCGCAAGAAACTGGAGGAACTCAAACAAGGCTTGCCTAAAGGAGTGGAAATTGTACCGGTCTATGATCGCGGCGATCTTATCGAGCGGGCAGTGAATAATTTGAAAGACAAGCTGTTCGAAGAGTTCATCGTCGTCAGCATCATCTGTGTGTTGTTCCTGTTGCATGCTCGTTCAGCACTGGTGGCCATCGTCACCCTGCCGATAGGGATTTTGATGGCGTTCATTCTTATGAAGTGGCAAGGCTTAAATGCCAATATCATGTCGCTGGGAGGGCTTGCCATTACCATCGGCGCCATGGTGGACGGGGCTATCGTTATGATCGAGAATGCCCATAAACATCTGGAATACGCGGCCAGGGACAAGGGGGCCGCCCTTAACGTGCCGGAACGCTGGCAAGCGATCGGCGATGCCGCCAGGGAAGTAGGGCCGGCGTTGTTCTTCTCACTTCTGATTATAACCGTCTCCTACCTGGCGATATTTACCTTGCAGGCCCAGGAGGGGCGGTTGTTCAAACCACTGGCATTTACCAGCACCTATGCCATGGGCGCCTCGGCGCTACTGGCGGTTACTCTGGTGCCAGTACTGATGGGGTATTTCATTCGTGGCAAAATCCTGCCCGAGGCGAAAAACCCGATAAACCGGGCGCTGCATTTTATACATACCCCCGCGTTACGATTTACCATGCGGCGTCATTGGTGGATCTTGCTGGCGTCCCTGGCGTTGCTGGTGGTGACCGTAATTCCCCTGTCGCGGCTGGGTTCGGAGTTTATGCCGCCGCTGGATGAAGGCGACATATTGTATATGCCGAGCACCTTCCCCGGCATTTCCATCACCAAGGCCAAGGAGCTGTTACAGCAGACGGACAGGATATTAAAAACTTTTCCGGAGGTGCGCTCGGTGTTTGGCAAGGCAGGCCGTGCCGAGACGGCCACGGATTCTGCGCCGTTGTCCATGATAGAAACCATCATTCGCCTGAAACCCAGGGGTCAGTGGCCGAATCCGGAAAAAACGACCAAGCAACTGATGCATGAAATGGATTTGGCGATCAAGTTTCCAGGCGTGTCCAATGCCTGGACCTTCCCGATCAAGACCCGTATCGATATGCTCTCTACCGGTATCAAGACACCCATCGGGATCAAGGTCAGTGGTCCTGATCTGAAGGTCCTGGCCCGGTTGTCGGTGGAGATCGAGCAGGCCATGAAGACCCTCCCTGAGACCCTGTCGGCTTTCGGTGAACGTGCTCTCGGTGGCTACTATATGGATTTCAAGATCAACCGCAAGGAGGCTGCCCGCTACGGACTCACCGTGGGTGATATCGAGGATGTGATTCAGTCTGCCATTGGTGGTATGGATATTACCGAGACGGTGGAAGGCCTGGAGCGTTACCCGGTGAACTTGCGTTATCCGCGCGACCTGCGTGACAACCCGGAGAGTTTGAAACGGGTGCTGATTCCCACCCCCACCGGTACGCAGATACCGCTGTCGCTGGTGGCTGATTTCAAGTTGCACCGTGGTCCGCCCGTGATTAAAACGGAAGACGCCATTCCCAATGCCTGGATCTATGTGGATCTCAAGACCTCGGATATCGGTGGTTATGTGATCAGGGGCAAGCAGGTACTGAAGAAAATGGTACACATCCCGCCTGGTTATTCGATTATATGGTCCGGGCAGTTCGAATACATGGAGCGCGCCGCTAAACGCCTGCGTATCGTGGTGCCCTTGACGTTGTTGATTATTTTCCTGTTGTTATTTTTCAATTTCAAGAGTTTTGCGGCGCCCGTTGTCGTGATGTTGTCTATCCCCTTCGCCTTGATCGGTGGCATCTGGCTGGTGTACTGGTTGAATTTCAATATTTCGGTGGCCGTGGCGGTAGGCTTCATTGCCCTCGCGGGTCTGTCGGCGGAGATCGGTGTACTGGTATTAACCTTTATCGATCAGGAGGTGGTGAGACACCGCCAAAAGAAGGTTGCGAGTGAAGGAGCTCATGCCGAGGGTGATGACGCGTTGGTATCCTCCCCTCAGGGTACACCGGCGACTACGGTGTACCTGACATCGGCGGAGATCAAGGAAGCTGTGCGTGAGGGTACCTCGGAACGTGTACGCCCTATTGCCATGACGGCAGCCGCCGTGATCGCAGGGTTGTTGCCCATCATGTGGGGTGGTGGTACGGGTTCCGCAGTGATGCAGCGCATCGCCGCGCCCATGCTCGGGGGTATGGTGACGTCGACAATATTGTCTCTGTTGGTGTTGCCAGTGATTTACGGCATGGTGCTCCAGTACCAGGAAAAAGCAAAAGCACGGAAAGCAAAGAAAGATGAGGAATAACCAGGGCTGAGAGAGCAGGAACACGGAAAGCTTTCTAAAAGCCAAACGCTGATCTGTCCGCCAATGAACGCGAATATACGCCAATAAAGGCAACAGCATTGATGGCTGTATTTTGTGCCGCAGGCACATCAACCTAAAATATTGGTGTTTATTTGTGTTCATTGGCGGATATTTTTTTTACCGGTTCAATTTTAAATGGCGTAGTGCATGTTTTTTTATGCACCACAGGCACTTGCTTCGATCGCCCACGCGGGATTAATGTTAACGTGTAATCTTATTCAGCTTCCTGGAGTGGAGTCTCCAGCCGCTGTCGATAATAGCTTGAAACAGGCCGATTTGATCCCTTCAGGGCAATGAACAAGCCGTAGGTGGGTGCTGAGCAACGCGAAGCCCAACAATAAGCGGTTTCGCCTGTTGGGCGACCGAAGGAAGTGCCTGTGGTGCTTCGCCATAAAGAGCATGGCTCAGCGCCAACCTACCCGGCTCCCCGGAAAGGGTGCTGAATAGATACGTTGCTTTTATCCCGTTGGATTCATCAGGAGTGTTCTTTGAGCCGCAAAACCCTGAAACGTCTGATCGCGGCCGTTATTTTTGTAATGATGGGTGTTTTCACTGCGACTGCCGTCCCCAGTATTGAGATCGCCTGGGTCAGCGCCCTTCTTTTACTGACCGTTTACCTGTTTGTATTCGAGATAGTGGCTGTGGACGTGGCAGCGATCAGTATCATGGTCCTGCTCGGAATAACCTCACTGCTAGCGCCGCTGATGGGCTTGGACAAGGGTTTGGTCGACACCCGGCACCTGTTTGACGGTTTCGCCAGTAACGCGGTGATGTCGATTATCGCGGTGATGATAATCGGCGCCGGGCTGGATCGAACCGGAATCATGAGCAAGGTGGCCGCCTTTATTCTCAAATCAGGCGGGACATCTGAAAAACGTATCATTCCGATTATTTCCAGCACCGTGGCCATTATTTCTTCATTCATGCAGAACGTAGGCGCCGCAGCGCTGTTCTTACCTGTGGTCAGCCGCATATCCGCACGTTCCGGACTGCCCATCTCGCGTTTGCTCATGCCGATGGGGTTCTGCGCCATCCTCGGTGGTACGGTGACGATGGTGGGTTCCAGCCCGTTGATTCTGCTCAATGATCTGATCCTGACTTCCAATATGGGTTTGCCTGCCGATCAGCAGATGCACACATGGGGTCTTTTTTCCGTAACCCCTATCGGCCTGACGCTGGTGGCCACCGGGATTCTCTACTTTATTATTCTCGGACGTTTTGTGCTGCCTTCGCGGGTCAAGGACAACGGTACCACGGCCACCCATACCATGAGCTATTTCCGCGAGATCTATGGTATCGATTACGATCTGTTTGAAATGGTGGTTCCGAAAAGCAGCCCACTAGTGGGCAAGTTACTGGATGATATCGAACATGATGAACGCATCCGGGTGATTGCCGTGCTACGTGGCAGTGATCTGCGTATCGGTCCCGGCGGATTGGCAAGGGATGTAGGCATTGAAGCCGGTAGCGTACTCGGTATTCTCGCATCACTGAATAATACCCGGAAGTTTGCTGAACATTACGGGCTTGAGCTACGTGATAATCTGGAAACCTTTTCTGAATCACTGGCGGCTACCCGGGCGGGTATTGCCGAGGTGGTGATTCCACCCGGCTCCAGGCTGATCGGCAAAAGCGCGCGTGATGTGTGGATGCGCAAGACCTATGGTATCGCCATGGTGGCCATGCACCGTGGGGGTGAAACCCTGGGTGAGGGTGATGGTATTCGCGATATGCCGCTGCATGCGGGTGATACCCTGGTCGTGCATACCACCTGGGAGGCGCTGACGCGCCTGGAGAAGGATCGCAACTTCGTCATCGTGACCACCGAATATCCACACGAAGATCTGCGGCCACAAAAAATAGGCGTCGCTCTGCTGTTTTTCGGCATTGCACTTTCCATGGTGCTGTTTACGGATCTGCGCCTGTCGGTGGCCTTGCTTACCGGTGCCATTGGTATGGTAATTTCGGGCGTGCTGACTATTGACGAAGCTTATGAAGCTGTGAGCTGGAAAACCGTTTTTCTGCTGGCCTCCCTGATTCCGCTGGGACTAGCGGTGGAAACCAGCGGCACGGCCAAATGGATTGCCGAACAGGTGGTGGGGCTGGTGGGCGGTGCCGATCCCTGGATTATTCAGGCGTCTATCGCCGCCCTGGCAACGTTTTTTACCTTGGTGATGTCGAACGTCGGTGCCACTGTGTTGTTGGTGCCGCTGGCTGTGAATGTCGCGCTTCAGGTCGGTGCCGATCCGGCGGTTTATGCGTTGACCGTCGCCATCGCGACGTCTAATTCTTTCCTCATTCCGACCCATCAGGTCAACGCCCTGATCATGGGACCAGGCGGTTACCGGGTGCCGGACTTCATGCGTGCGGGCGGCGTCATGACCGTGTTGTTTCTGATCGTGATGATGGTCATGATGAATCTGGTTTTATAAAGAATCCTTAGGCACTTCCTTCGGGCACCCAGGCGGATTGGCAAATTAACCGACCCCTATCCGGTGGGCACAAAACCCGTGCCCACCCTACCGAACTTCAGGAATGCCCGTTCGTCCTGAGCTTGTCGAAGGAAGCTTGTCGAAGGAAGCCCTTCGGCTTCACTCAGGGAAGGATTCAGGACTTCCCCTGGTTCCCAACGCTCCCGCGTGGGAACCAGTTGTTGTGATTCCAGTATGCATTCCCACGCAGGAGCGCGGGAGTATTTGGCGCTATTCAGGCAAACACCTGGCGGGCATCGAATACCGGCCCATCGACGCAGACCCGTTTCATGACGGGTCCGTTCGCGGTTTGCACTTCTACGACGCAACCGGCGCAGCCGCCGACACCACAGGCCATGAATTCTTCCAGCGATACCTGAGCCGGCAGATCATAGTCGCGGGCCATCTGCGCCACGGCTTCGAGCATGGGGTGGGGGCCGCAGGAAAATATTTCTATTTTATTGCGCTGCTCATCATCCAGATTGTCGAGCCACAGGCGGGCCAGATCGGTGACATAGCCTTCGTGACAGCCGGGGTAGCCTTGGGTGCTGGTGAGCCGGGCGGGAATGTGCCAGTCTTCCAGCAGCGGCATGCTGGCGATGACCCCATCAGGCAGACCGGGGATCAGAATCCCGGAAGGTTTGAGGGGGAACGGGAAGGGTACTTCAGAACCCAGAATGACGAAGGGCGCGTAACTATTTTTTTCCCGGCGCGCCATATCGGCGAGAAAAATCATCGGTGGCATACCCACACCACCCCCGATCAATAATGGTCGCGAGCGTTCAGGATGCAGCTCGAAAGGGTTTCCAATCGGTCCCATCAGGTTCAGTATCTCGCCCGTTTTGCGCCGTGACAGCAGCCGGGTGCCTTCGCCCAATACCTTGTATAGCAGTCTGATCTCACCGCTATTGGCATCTACCCGCATGATAGAGATGGGGCGGCGCAGAGGCCGTTGCGGATCGCAGCACAGATGTATGAAACTGCCGGGCAGGGCGTGGCCCGCGACTTTCGGCGCGCGCAGGCGCAGAATATGCTGATCGCCGTCGCAATGTACATGCTCCAGGATCTCGGCATCTTCAACAAAAACGGTATCGCGCTGGGATTTCATTCGGTTCGCAGTATATCAGATTCAGAATGCCACTTAACGCTTGAAATAACACAATGCGTTTTTTGCGGTCGCTGTTAATTGATTTGTTATATTTTTATTAATTTCATATAGTTATGATGCACCTTGAACTTTACTTTAAGCGGTATATACTGCTTGATATATATTGTTGTGATTGGAGAATATCATGGGATCTCATATAGCAAAAATTTTCATGAATGGCCGAAGCCAGGCTGTGCGCTTACCTAAAGAATACCGCTTTGATACCGACGAGGTTTACATTACAAAGCAAGGGTCAAGCATAATCATCACTGAAAAAAAACCAACGTGGGATGAATTTTTTGATTCTGAATCAGCATTTGATAGTGATTTCTTAAAAGACAGGCTTGACATTCAACCTCAAGAAAGGAATTTTGATTGATGTACATGCTTGATACAAATATCTGTATATACGTTTTAAAAAATCATTCCGAAAAATTGAGACATAAATTTAAAGCTATAAAAAACATTTGTATTTCATCGATAACATACGGCGAGCTATGCTTTGGTATTGAAAATGGTGACAGTTCCATGAGGGAAGCTCGCTGGAAACAGCTCAATATTTTCACTCAAAGGCTACTAATTGATCCTTGGGACGAAGATGCTGCCAGGCATTATGGTTTTATTAGAGCTATCTTAAAAAAACAAGGAACCTTGATTGGTAATAATGATCTATTAATTTCTGCCCATGCACTGAGCATGAATGCAGTACTTGTTACAAATAATGTTCGTGAATTTTCTAGGGTACCTGATCTCACTGTAGAAAACTGGGTATCTGAATAAGGCTCCAAAAAACATAACGCCCTCATCAGGGGCTTTCAAAGCTGGCGGGGCTTTGGCGGTTTTTTTGCAAAAGCCACGACAGGTTTGAAAGCTGAGGTATCCCCACAAAATAATCTTTAAAATTAAGTCGATAAAATAAATATCCGCCAATGAACGCGAATAAACGCGAATATTTCATGTTGATGTGCCTGACGCACAGAATACGCCAATCAATGCTGTCACCTTTATTATATTAGTAGTGTCTATTCGCGTTCATTGGCGGACAGACAAGTGTCTGGCTTTTAAAAAATATTCGTGGGGATACCCCAGGTTTGAAAGTCCCCTGGATGAGTTTATAAGCGGTTTTCTTTATGATGCCATACTCGCAAAATATAAATATCATTGGAGCGTATTAAATAACGAACTATATATTTCCCAATAATTAAATCTCGGATCATTTCCGGGTTTGGAGCCTGGGCAACCTCTATACCTAAATATGGAAATGTTTTAAGTTGGTTAATTCCTTTTTTTATTGCGAGTGCTATACGCTGAGCTGCTGAGGGATTTTCAACTTCGATAAATTTTCTTAGGCGAATTAAATCATTGACGGTTTCCGGAGAATATAAAATCTTCATGGCTCAGGTGGATCAAGCTCACTGTCTGTACCCCAGCTTTCAAGCCAATCATTGATTGCCTTTTCATCAATCAATTTCCCTGATTTAACTGAATCAATAGCCTCAAGGGTTTCACTCCACCGTTCGTCTTCTAGAGACTTCCGAGCCAAAAACTCCTTAACCGCTTGATTTATCAGGTAATTTTTACTTCTATCAAGTTTTTTTGATAGATTTTCCAGGGGATTTTCGATTTCTGGCTGTAGTCTTACGCTTGTGATACCCATCCCGGCACCTCCAAAATAATTACTTTGTATTACATTGTAGGCTTCAATGAGAGTATTCTCAATACAAAGGTGGTTGCACCACGGATTATTGGTCGAGCTTATAACATTTGTATAGGATTGTATTCGCCAGGAATTATTGCGTGTGGTTCTATTTCTCGATCTATTTCTCGTTATGTTAAAAAAATATGAAGTCCACTGCAATGATGAAAAAGAGAGTTCCTGCATCTTCGGGCGAATGGCTAGTAGAGATTGCTGAAGCGTATAAGGATGCAGAGGAAGCAATTCCCTTTGGGCCTGCTGCTGGTGTAGATATCACGGAAAGTGAGTTGTTTCATGTTGCGCCATCAGTATGCATTAAGTTTCGTGGCCTTAGGCAAAGCAAAAAGAACATTAAAAAGGCAACAGAAGCGGCATTGAGTAGCTATGTTGCAACAGAGGAACTGTCCGATGGAATAACTAAAAGTCCATATTTGTCGTTTGCATTCTGCTATATTGCAAGCCACTACGGGTTGAATCTAATTCAAGAAAAAGAAGCTAATGAAGTGACTCAGTATATTGAAGAACATCAAAGTCAACTGGAAGAATTGATATCGAATGAAATTAGAACATAACTCATCCAGACAGACTGCCAAAAGTGTCGCGCCTTTTGCAAAAAACCAGCAAAAGCCACGCCAGCTTTAAAAGCCCCTGATGAGGGCGTTATCGCGCCGGGCAAAGCTCGGCGTATCTTGCAGGGTGAAAGTCCCTGTCGGGTAAGGGCTAGCCACCCACCCGTATCGAGTCTTGCGTCCCTGGCGGAGTTGTGTGATCCACGACGAACAAGAGGGGCGAAGCGTAGACAGAGAATCCTGTAGGCCGTAGGGGTGGTCGCGCACCCTGAAGTGCTGGTACAGCTTCGAAATAAGCTTATTGCGGATGCCGAGGGTTTTAACGTACACCGAAGGCAACACAGAAGCACCCGGAATGGCGCCAAGAGTAGGCGCTTCAGGCGAGGGTGTGGAGGTCCGCCGGAGTCCTCAGGCCGTGGCATGCAGGAAGAGATGCGTTAGAGAACCCGGGAAGCCCCAAAGGGCTCCTGTCGTGGGAACTGAGTGGGCAAGGTATACAGCTATTGAGGCACTGAAGGGAAAACCCTGAAACGGAACCAGGCTGGAACCTAAACGCATTCAAGCGAACCCCGAGCCAGGTGGGAGGGAGCGGACCGCAAGGGCTGTGACCTCTGTAAGCCCCTGGGGTGTCTTATCAGGCATAGTACTCTGAGGTTGGGAAAGCCAACTACATGGGGAAGGACCTGACGGAAGTACGTAGCCCGCAAAGGAAACTCATGCCGGACACAGTCGGATCGGATCAACATAAGCCAACCTCACTGCGGGGAATAGCCAATCGGGCGAAGGCCTGTAAGCACCACCGTTTTCGGGATCTCTACCGGAACCTGAACGCCGAATTTCTGCTGAGCTGCTGGAGTAGCTTGAACAAGGCTGCGGCCAGCGGTGTGGATGAAGTCACGGCACAGGCCTATCAGGAAAATCTGGAGGCCAATATACAGGCACTGGCGGAGCGACTGAAAATGAAACGCTATCGTACCAAACTGGTACGACGCAGCTACATACCCAAGGAGAACGGAAAACCAAGGCCTTTGGGCATACTGGCGTTGGAAGACAAACTCGTACAACTGGCCTGTGCCAAGCTACTGACTGCGATCTATGAACAGGACTTTCTGGACAGCAGTTACGGCTACCGGCCAAATCGGAGTGCGAAGGAAGCGGTCTGTGACCTGACCTTCAATCTCCAGTACGGGAGTTATGGATACATCGTTGAGGCTGACATCAAAGGTTTCTTCGATCATATGGACCATGACTGGCTGCTGGACATGCTCTCACTACGGATAGACGACAAGGCCTTTCTCAACCTGATTCGCAAATGGCTGAAGGCGGGGATACTGGACACGGATGGCCGGATCATCCACCCGGGAGCGGGGACCCCGCAGGGCGGTATCGTTTCGCCGGTATTGGCGAACGTTTATCTGCACTATGCGCTCAACCTCTGGTTTGAGCATGTCGTGAAGACGCCCTGCCAAGGGGAGGCGCTCATCTGTTTGTATGCGGATGACTTTGTCTGTGCATTCCGATACCGGGATGATGCGGAGCGTTTCTTTCGGGCGTTGCCTAAGAGACTGGAGAAATTCGGGCTCGAAGTAGCGCCTGAGAAAACCCGGCTCATGCGATTCAGCCGTTTTCACCCGAGCATGGAACGACGGTTTAGCTTTCTCGGTTTCGAACTCTACTGGTTCGAGGATCGTAAAGGTATTCCACGGGTCATGCGACGGACTGCACGCAGGAAGTTACAGGCTGCGTGCAAGCGGATCAAGGAATGGGTTAAGCTGAACCGTCACCTGTCGGGCCCGGAGTTTATTGCTGGTCTGAACAGGCGGCTTCTGGGACACTACAACTACTACGGCCTGCGCGGCAATTCCCGGTCGCTGTGGCGCTTCTATCAATGGGCCATCGAATGTTCATTCAAATGGCTCAACCGTAGAGGTGGTAAGCGGCGAAGTTTTACCTGGAAGGCCTTCACGCAGGCTCTGAAACGGTTAGGTGTAGAGCGTCCCCGGATAACGGAGCAGAAGCATCGACATGCGGTGTTTGCATAGAGTCATTGTTCGCGCGAAAGCGAGTGCAACCGAGGAACCGGATGCGGTAATACCGCACGTCCGGGTCTGGGCAGGGGGCGCCGGGTAACCGGCGTTCCTACTGCGAGAGGCCAACATACAGAATAC
>CAZQVV010000055.1:0-17558 GCA_964596835.1 uncultured Thiohalophilus sp.
CTTCTGCCTTCCTGATGAGGGCGTTATGTTTGACAAAATTCATCGATGCACCTATAGTAATACCGAGATAGTATCGATGAGGGTTGAATAATGAGAGCAGTAACAGTTTCCCCTAAATTTCAAGTAGTTATCCCCAAGGAGGTACGAGACTCAATGGGGATAGTTTCAGGTCAAAAAATACAAATGCTGACCTATCGTAATCGTATTGAACTGATTCCTATAAAACCGATGAAGGAAATGAAAGGGTTTTTAAAAGGGATTAATACTGAAGTAAAACGAGATAAAGATCGTATATGAACGTTGTAGATTCCTCTGCATGGTTGTCTTATTTTGCGGATGATGGAAATGCGAAAATATTTTCACGTCCTATAGAAGATATTGAAAAATTAATTGTTCCCAGTATTACTATTACTGAAGTTTTCAAATGCATTTTACGCCGACGTGATGAGGGTATGGCATTAGAAGCTATTGCTCATATGGAACAGGGGCAGGTTATTGCTTTAGATGAAGTTTTAGCTATTGATGCAGCCCAGTATGGGGTTGAATACAAGTTGCCATTGGCAGATAGCATAATTTACGCAACAGCAAAAAAAATTGATGCGTTGATCTGGACTCAAGATATTGATTTTAAGCCACTGGACGGTGTCAAGTATTATTCAAAAAAAATCACATAACAAACTCATCCAGGGGGCTTTCAAACCTGTCGCGGCTTTTGCAAAAAAAAACCGCAAAAGCCCCGCCAGCTTTAAAAGCCCCTGATGAGGGCGACATATTTAGAGTCCAGCCCTTTCCCCATATGCAAAAGGATTTGCGATGCCATGAAAACTAGGGACCTATCTGCCGGGGAACACTTATTTAGATGACGAGCGCGCTCTTTTCTTTTTCCGTGGTCGATGTTTTCCTGTCTCCTTCTCGCCACCCACCGGCGTAATGTTCAGACGGCGTTGACAGATCCAGGTTTTTTTCAGCGAATGAAAGGTTTCTTTCGGCATCCCGGCGGGGAGATCGACAGTGCTGTAGTCATCATAGATTTCGATATGACCGATATATTCGCTTTCGAGGTCAGCTTCATTGGCGATAGCGCCGACGATGTTGCCCGGTTTTACCTCTTGATCATAACCGACGTCCAGACGAAAGCGTTGCATTTCGACTTCGGGATGACCTTTTAGTGGCAGTGCTTTGTCCGAAGCTGGTGAGCGGGGTTTCTTTGCCTGCGGGTTGCGGGACTGTTGCGGATGACTGTCAGTATCCGGCTGCCGAGGGCGTCGTTCCGCTTTTTCGGATAGCAGCAAGGGTTCGTCACCCTGGAGCAGGCGGGCCAGCGCGGCGGCGATTTCGAGTGGCTCGGCACTCTCTTCTTCCTGTAATTCCGTCAACATCTGGTAGAACAATTCGTTTTTAGTGTTTTCCGCCAGGGCGTCACGGATCTTTTGTTTGAAGCGGCTGACACGTTGTAGATTAATGTCAGCCGTCGTCGGCATTTTCATCGGCTCGATGGGTTGACGAATGGTTTTCTCAATCGCTCGCAGCAGGCGTTTTTCACGCGGGGCGACGAACAGAATGGCCTCGCCTTTTGCGCCCGCGCGGCCGGTCCGCCCGATGCGGTGGATATAGGCCTCAACGTCATAGGGAATATCATAATTCAGTACGTGGCTGATGCGCTTTACGTCCAGGCCGCGGGCCACAATATCGGTGGCAACCAGAATATCGATCTGACCTTTCTTCAGACGATCCACTGTACGTTCACGCAGTTTCTGTGGAATGTCACCGTTTAGCGCCTCAGCAGCGTGGCCGCGTGCTTCCAGTTTTTCAGCCAGTTCAATGGTGGCGGTCTTGGTGCGTACAAACACTAGCATGGCATCGAAGTTTTCCACTTCGAGAATACGGGTCAGGGCATCCAGCTTGTGCAAGCCACTTACTGGCCAGTAACGTTGGTGGATGGTTTCAGCGGTCGCGGTACGTTGTTGTACCTTGATCTCGATGGGCTGGTTAAGATGCTGCTGGGCCACCTTGCGAACTTCTTTGGGCATGGTGGCGGAGAACAGGGCGATCTGGCGTGTAGGGGGGGTTTGTTCCAGCACCCACTTAACGTCGTCAATGAAGCCCATGCGCAGCATCTCGTCGGCTTCATCCAGTACCAGAGCCTGTAATCCCTTCAGTTTGAGGGTGCCACGGCGCATGTGATCCATGACCCGGCCGGGTGTACCAACCACCACATGGGCGCCGCGTTTAAGCTGGCGCAGTTGGATATCGTAGGACTGACCGCCGTAGATAGGCACGACGTGAAAGTTTTTCAGATAACGGGCGTACTTCTGAAAAGCCTCGGCGACCTGGATGGCCAGTTCGCGGGTTGGTGCCAGTACCAGCAGCTGGGGATCGCGTTGATTGACATCAATGCGTGATAGCAGCGGCAGGGCAAAGGCGGCGGTCTTACCGGTGCCGGTCTGGGCCTGGCCCAGCAGATCGTGGCCTTCCAGCAACGGCGGGATGCTTTCTGCCTGGATGGGGGAGGGGACTTCATACCCTGCATCTTTAACGGCCCGCAGTAGTGGGGCGCCAAGGCCCATAGTATCAAAGCCGGGTAAAGGATTGGAATCGGACATGCCGGAATACCTGTTAGTGAGAGACGCGCCGTGTCGGGGCGTCAGGGAATAAAATGCGGTGGCAGCTAACCACCAGAGGTTGGTTTACTTAGCAGGCCCGGGTGGACAGGGCTAAGTATAACATAGGTGGTCAGAACAATTGATCGACCGCGATATGGTAGCGGGGATCTTCGATCACGTTAACCTCTACCAGGTTGCCCGCTTTCCTCAACAACTGCGTGCACTCGGGACTGAGATGGCGAAGATGCAGCCGTTTGTGGGCATTGAGGTAGCGTTCGGTGAGCGTGTCGATAGCCTCAATTGCAGAGTGGTCATAAACCCGTGATTTCTGGAATTCCACTATCACATCATCAGGATCGTTTTTAGGATCAAACAGATCCTGAAAATTCCTGACTGAGGCGAAAAATAGCGGTCCCTCCAGTTCGTAGACCTTGCCGCCCATGTCGTTCAAATAGGATTTAACCTGAATATGCTTGGCATGCTGCCAGGCGAATACCAGTGCCGAAACGATGACGCCCACAACGACGGCAATGGCCAGATCGGTGGCAACGGTGACGGCTGAGACCAGGATCAGTACAAAGGCATCACTAAGCGGAATTCTGCCCATGATGCGAAGACTGGACCATTCAAAGGTCCCAATGACGACCATGAACATCACACCGGTGAGCGCGGCCAGCGGGATCATTTCGATGAGATCCGAGGCAAACAGAATGAACAGTAATAGGAAGAGGGCCGCAGTAATGCCCGATAACCGGCCGCGGCCGCCGGAGTTCACATTGATCATGCTTTGGCCAATCATAGCGCAACCACCCATGCCGCCAAACAGACCGGTGATCGTATTGGCCACGCCCTGGCCCACACATTCTTTATTACCGCGACCGCGGGTATCGGTTATTTCGTCGATCAGGTTTAGCGTCAGCAGTGACTCGATCAAACCAATGGCTGCCAGAATGATGGCGTAGGGCAGAATAATAACCAGAGTTTGCCAGTTGAGCGGGACCATAGGGATATGAAATTGCGGCAGACTGCCAGAGATGGAAGCCAGATCGCCGACGGTGCGGCTGTCCATACCAAGCAGGATCACCGCCAGGCTGATGACAATGATAGCGACCAGCGAAGAAGGCACCGCCTTGGTTAATTTGGGCAGAAAATGAATAATTGCCATGGTCAGAACCACCAGGCCGAGCATGATCCACAGTGCGTCTCCCGATAACCACTGTAACTGACCGTTGGCATCCTTGAATTTAAAATTATTGAGCTGGGCAAGAAAAATGACGATGGCCAGACCGTTGACAAAGCCCAGCATCACCGGATGGGGCACCATGCGAATGAATTTCCCCAGACGCAAGGTCCCCACCAGAATTTGAATCAGGCCCATCAGCACCACGGTGGCGAACAGATATTCGACGCCGTGTTGCGCTACCAGGCTGACCATGACTACCGCCAGCGCACCGGTAGCACCGGAAATCATCCCGGGACGCCCACCGATAACCGCCGTAATCAGCCCCACCATAAAAGCGGCATACAGGCCGACCAGCGGTTGTACCCCGGCAACGAAGGCAAATGCCACGGCTTCTGGCACCAGAGCCAGGGCCACGGTCAGGCCGGACAAAATGTCGTTTTTCGGGCAGCCGCGTTCGGTGCATTCGAAACTGAAGAGCATGGATTTTACCTCAGGTATAACAGGTGGGGTGCGAAAGAGCCGAACATATTAACATATTTGAGTGCTACAAATAAACAGGGGCATTCGTCTGCAGGATTCAGATAACGTCCATCCGAGCAAGTATTTTGTTACCTTATCTTTACAATTACATTATTCTCTCATAAGACTAATTTCAGCAGCGGCTATCTGCACATGAACAAAAAATTGATTGTTTTGCCTGCGCTTGTTCTGGCGGGCGCTATTGGCGGTGTTTATTTCTGGCAGCAGCAACAGAAAAATGATGAGGACGGTCAGCTTACTCTTTACGGTAATGTTGATATTCGGGAAGCCCAACTGGCATTTAACAGCAGCGAACATATTGATGCCATCCTGGTGCAGGAAGGTGATCGGGTAAAAAAAGGTCAGTTGCTGGCTCGTCTGCATAGCGAAGTGCTTGAGGCTCGACTCAGCGAGGCTCAGGCGCAGTGGCAAGCTCAGCAGCAGGTGTTGGCCAGGCTGGAAGCCGGTAGCCGCAAGGAGGAAATCAGCAAGGCGCGTGCTGAACTGGCGGCAGCCAAAGCCCGGGCGCGTTCGGCCAGGGCGACCTATAATCGCCTGCTGCCGATGTTGAAAAAAAATCCGGTGTCACCTGAAGATGTGGAAAATGCTCGTGCGGCGGCGGATGTGGCTGACGCCGAGATGAAAGCCGTACAGCAGGGGCTGACTTTATTGGAACTGGGCCCGCGCAAGGAAGACATCGCTATTGCAAGAGCCGTGCTGACCAGTCGCAAGGCCGCGGTGACGTTGGCTAAGCAGCGTCTGGATGATGCCAACCTTTACGCGCCCGCCGATGGCATTATTCGCAACCGCATACTTGAGCCGGGCGACATGGCTTTTCCGCAAACCCCGGCCCTGACCCTGGCGTTTATGAATCCGGTCTGGGTGCGTACCTACCTGCCTGAACCGGCCTTGGGGAAAATCAGCCTGGGCATGGCGGCGACGATTTATACCGACAGCTTTCCCGGCAAGACCTACCAGGGTTGGGTGGGCTATATTTCCCCGACGGCTGAATTTACGCCGAAGAATGTGCAAACCTCGGAATTACGCACACGGCTGGTCTATTCGGTACGGATCTTCGCCTGCAATCCGCAGGATGAGTTGCGCCTGGGCATGCCTGCCACGGTGCGTATTGCGATTGATCAGCCGCCTGCCCGTCAGAAAGCGGCCCGCAAAAACTGCGCAAGCTAGACTGGGGTTGCTGGTATGACGCATCCGGCCATGGTTCTTTCTGATCTCAGCAAGTGCTTCCATAGTGGTGGGCGTGTGCTGGCGGCGCTGACTGATGTTAGTTTCAGTATCCAGCCCGGTCGGGTTACTGGCCTGATTGGCCCGGATGGCGCAGGCAAAACCACCCTCATGCGTCTCGCCGCTGGATTGTTCATTGCCGATCAGGGCAATATCGAGGTACTGGGCATTGATGTTCAGCAAGATCCTTTGCAGGTGCAGTCGCGGGTCGGCTATATGCCGCAACGTTTTGGTCTGTACGAGGATCTGAGCGTGCAGGAGAATCTGGATCTGTATGCCGATCTACAGAATGTGCCGCGGCAACAGCGTGCGGCACGTTATAAAGAACTGATGCAAATGACCGGTCTGGCTCCCTTTACCCAGCGCCTGGCCGGTCGGCTATCCGGGGGTATGAAACAGAAGCTGGGACTGGCCTGTACCCTGGTGCGTTCGCCGCAATTATTGTTACTGGACGAACCTACGGTCGGGGTCGATCCGGTTTCTCGCCGTGAACTCTGGCAAATCGTTTATCAGCAGGTGCAAGATGCGGGTATGACCGTGCTTTTGAGCACCGCCTATCTGGATGAAGCCGAACGCTGTGATGAAGTGATTCTGTTGCATGAAGGGCGGATGCTGGGGCAGGGCAGGCCGCAGAGTTTCAGCGATGAGGTAGCCGGGCGTATTTTTCAGATAAGCGCCGAAAATATTACTGTGCGTCATTTACAGGCACAGCTCAATCGCGCCGCGGGCGTGCTTGACGCCCTCATTGAAGGTGAAAGCGTGCGTCTGGTGATGCAGAAGGAAGCCATTGTCGAGGCAAATGTCCTCTTACCGGGTGAGTCCGGGATCAAAATAACGCCAGCGGTGCCGCGTTTTGAAGATGCCTTTGTGGCACGCCTGAAAACCCGTTCAGAGCAGGACAAACATGCACTCAGTCTGCAAGTGAAAATCAGTGACGGTGATGATGAGGTTATCCAGGTAAAAAATCTGCTGCGTCGCTTTGGTGATTTTGTGGCGGTAAACAATGTCAGCTTTAGTGTCCGCCGCGGAGAAATCTTCGGTCTGCTGGGCGCCAATGGCGCGGGTAAGTCCACCACCTTTCGCATGCTTTGTGGCCTGCTACCAGCCAGTTCGGGGCAACTGGCGGTGGCCGGTTATGATCTGCGCGTCGCCGCTGCCCGTGCGCGTAGCCGGATTGGGTACATGGCGCAGAAATTTTCCCTTTATACCAATCTTTCTGTGCTCCAGAACCTGCGCTTTTTCTCCAGCGCCTATGGCCTGCGCGGTCAACAGCAGAAGCAACGGTTGGAGTGGGCGTTGAGCACATTTGAACTGGATGCGTATCGGGATACCAATGCCGGTGATCTGCCCCTGGGTTACAAGCAGCGGCTTTCTTTTGCGGCGGCATTGATGCATGAACCGGAGATCCTGTTTCTCGATGAACCCACGTCAGGGGTGGATCCTTTAGCGCGACGGGAATTCTGGGCCTGGACCAATGCGCTGGCTGAGATGGGCGTGACCGTACTGGTGACCACCCATTTTATGGAAGAAGCCAATTACTGCGATCGTCTGGTGATTATGGCAGAAGGCGAAGTGCTGGCCGAAGGCACGCCGCGTGAAATGAAAGATCTGGCGCGCAATCCGGAGACGCCTGATCCGACTATGGAAGATGCGTTCATCTGGCTGATTGAACAGAAGGAGGCAGTGGCATGAGCAAAAACGGTAGCCGCATGCGCCTGCTGGGGATGATTCGCAAGGAAAGCCGGCAAATCCTCCGTGACCCCTCGAGCATTGCCATTGCCTTTGTTCTGCCCGTGGTGCTGTTGTTCCTGTTTGGTTATGGCGTATCACTGGATGCCAAACACATTCCGGTGGGTATCGTCATTGAACAGCCTGATCTGGCCAGCCGCTCACTGGCTGGCTCGTTTGAGCGTTCCGAGTTTTTCAGACCTGTTTATTTTAATGCCATTCAGGATGCCGAACAAGCCCTTGATGGACGTGAAATTGAAGGCATCATCTGGCTGCGCAATAATTTTTCCGCCAACCTGCTGTCCGGTCAGAAAGCGCCTATTGGTGTGATCATCAATGGTGTGGATTCCAACCAGGCCAATATCACTCGTGGTTATATTCAGGGCGCCTGGCTGGCCTGGTTAAGGCTCTATGCCGAAGCACAGGCTCGACCTCTGTCCATGCCGATCGAGCTGGAACAACGAGTCTGGTTCAATGCTGCACTTTCCAGCCGCCTGTTTCTGGTGCCAGGGTTGATTGCCATCATCATGACCCTGATCGGCTCATTGCTGACCGCTATGGTGGTGGCGCGGGAATGGGAGCGGGGCACCATGGAGGCGCTGATGGTGACGCCGTTGCGCATGGGTGAAATGCTGGTGGGTAAACTGATCCCTTATTTTGTCCTGGGTATGGGCGGTATGTTATTTAGCGTGGCGTTGGCAGTATGGCAGTTTGAGGTTCCCCTGCGGGGTTCTTTCTGGCTGCTGGTGGTGTGCTCGGCGTTGTTTATGCTGGTGGCCCTGCTGATCGGTCTGCTGATTTCCATTGTATCAAAAAACCAGTTTGTTGCAGGGCAAATCGCCATCATCGTTACTTTCCTGCCCGCCTTTATTCTTTCGGGTTTTCTGTTTGATATCAGCTCCATGCCTGCGCCGATACAGATGATCACCCATCTTGTTCCGGCGCGTTATTTTGTCGCTATATTGCAAACCCTCTTTCTGGCCGGGGACGTCTGGCCTGTGATCCTCGCCAACATGGGTGCGCTGTTCCTCATGCTGATATTTTTCTTCGTCCTGGTCTGGAAGAAATCCTGTAAGCGTCTGGAATAAGTTATGCACTTTGGACATATCATTGCTCTTGCTATCAAGGAATTTCTGGCGCTGTTACGGGACAGGCGTAGCCGCATGGTGCTGATTGTGCCCCCGATTGTGCAGTTGCTGGTGTTCAGTTTCGCCGCTACCTATGATCTCAACAATGTTCCCATTGCTATTTATAATCAGGATACGGGCCTGGTTTCCCGTGAGCTGATCAGTCGTCTTGAAGGTTCGCCCAATTTCCAGATCATCAGAATAGTTAGCCACGAAGGCGAGATTGCTTCGCTGATCGACAATAGAGATGTGCTGCTGGTGGTGAACATCGGGCCGCGTTTCAGCGCCGACATGCTGCGCGGTATAAGCACACCCGTACAACTCATTCTTGATGGCCGTAATTCCAATACTGCCATGACGGCGATGAATTACCTACGCACCATTCTGCTGGATTTCAATAGTAGCTGGATGAAAAAACAGGGACAGGCCGGGCCGAAGACGGTGCTGGAAATTAGCAACTGGTACAATGAAAATCTGCAATCGCGCTGGTTTATCGTGCCCGGTATTGTCGGCTTGCTGATCCTGGTGCTGACCCTGCTGGTCACGGCCCTGTCGGTCGCCCGCGAACGTGAAGCCGGAACCTTTGACCAACTGCTGGTAACGCCAATTCGACTGGTAGACATTCTCATCGGCAAGGCCATTCCGGGCATTGTCATTGGTCTGCTTGAATCCACTGTCATCATTATTCTCGCGGTGATACTTTTCAAGATCCCGCTACGCGGCGATATTGGCGCACTCTATCTTGGTATCATACTTTTCCTGCTTTCCGCCACGGGGGTAGGGCTGATGATTTCCGCCATTTCCGTCACTCAGCAACAGGCTATATTGGGCGCTTTTCTATTTCTGGTGCCCGCGATCATTCTCTCCGGTTTTGCTACGCCCATTGCCAACATGCCCGAAGCAGTGCAATGGCTGACTTATCTCGACCCCCTGCGTTATTTTCTCGTTATTGTGCGCGGCGTTTTCCTGGAAGGCGATAGTTATGGCTTATTGTTCAACCAGTACTGGCCGATGCTGATCATCAGTATCGTCACCCTGGCGTTTTCCGGCTGGTTGTTTCGACATCGGATGTATTAAGCCATTCCTTTTCAGTTTTCTCGGGGAGTTTATAAATGAGCAACATGACTTCTAATTGGCGTGACTGTTAAGAATTTTCCAGGTGTTGCGTCTGGTTTCCATGATTCCTGAGTTGCGCGTACTCATGGATGCGCTGGTAAACTCCATCCCCGAATCGGTTATGTGGCGCCGCTGATGTTTATTATCTTGTAACTTCATCTCACTGGGGCGGGGTCTCTCATTACTGTCCAGCTTACGTTATTCGATGCCATGGGTAACATGTGTAGGTTGGCGCTGAGCCATGATCTTGATGGCGAAGCCCAACCATTCACTCAATGCTAGGCCACGCCTGTTGGGCGACCGAAGGAACTGCCTGTGGTGCTTCGCGCCAACCTACATACCAGGTTCCCTGACAATTATGCTGAATAGTTACGTTTTTTCTTGATCGGGCAGGTGTTCAAACCGATTAATGTATAAAGAGGACAAAAACCGAATAAACCGGTTGCGAGCGGGACAATGCCCAGCCATCCCCAGGGAGATTGTGGGCCGATAAAAACCATAGCAATCAAACCCAGCCCCACAATAATGCGTAAAATTTTATCAATACCGCCTACATTTTTCATGATATTTACTCCTGTTCAGAATCATTGATTCATGAATTCCACTTTAATTCCATTTCGGGTTAGGGGTGAAATCCAGCCTGATAAGAGTATGCGAGATCGGATTGTCTCGTTCAGTGACAAAATCACACAGGCAAAGAGAAAAGCACAAATTTTTCTGCTTGATATTCCCGCCGTTGTTTGCAGCGAAAAGGGGTTGGCTTGAATCTCTTTGGGTGTCATTCTCCGCTGCTTGCAGCGAAAAACAGTAGGATGGGTAGAACGAAGTGAAACCCATCAGCACGCTACCATTTTTACTCGTTCCCACGCTCCTGCGTGGGAATGCATATGAATCGTTTCAGCGCCGAAACATTCAATACTTGAATATTGCCACGCAGCAGTTTAAGCCAGCCCTGGCGTTCAAATTCTTTTAGCTGACGGCTGATCACTTCCCGGGCGCTGCCCAGCTCGGTGGCCAGATCATGATGCGTAATATGAATCGTCAAGTTGTCGTCGATATAGTGCAGCAGCGCCTTGGCCAGGCGTGCGTCGATGCGTCCAAAACTAATTTCTTCCACCAGGCTGATAATTTCACTCAGGCGTTGGCTGTGGCTGTCAAACACCTGTTTGCGAAAATCAGCCGAATACTGCAATCCTTGGTTGAATGCCGCCAATGGAATAAGTAGCGCCTTGACTTCGGTTTCGCTTATTCCTTCAGCGGGGTATTTGTTGTTGGCAAATAAACAGGCCACGGTCAGGGTGCAGGACTGACCGCGTTGCACACGGTAAAGCACGATTTCCCGGCCATTTTCTGCTCGCGCCAGAACTTTAACCGAGCCCTCCAGCACCAGAAAATAATTCTGGCAGCTATCCCCCTGTTTGAAGATGATGGTATCGGCGGGCATGAGCACTTCTCTGGCCTGTTTAAGAATACTTTTCCCGATATCATCCTGTATGTCTGCAAAAGGAGTGGTTTTGTTTGTAAATGATTCGATCATAAACGTTGCCCGGATTTTTCAATTTGGAACTATACCCTGCCGGGATAGCTCTATGAAAGCAACAAGCGTGATGCCAATTTAACTGGAAAAGCAAGCGGCAAGGGTATAGGGATGCTCGGAATTATAAAAATAATGCCCGCAGGTGACTTATGGGTGACGCCATAAAAAAGGCCCGGAACAGGAATGTTCCGGACCTTTGTTTTTACTGGCTCCCCGCCCCGGACTTACTGGGAACCAAAATATCTATATTTTAATTACCCAGCCGATTCCTGAAGGCTGTTTTGAGAGCAATTTCAGCACATATCCCCCCCCGGAACATAAATTACTGCATTATGCCAACGTTTCCTTATGGGGGCATAAGCTGTATTTTATCATTTAGGTATAGAAACCTTTCATTTTGAGAGCTTTGTTGTCGCCAACCAACCTTGAGTTTATATCGAATAAGGTATAATGTATAAATTAGATATTCATGAATCTGCTGTTTCTGACCTTAAGGAATTAATGGTCAAAGATGCTGATGCTGCATCAAAAATTGTAGCTTTACTTGAGCAGATTAAAGCAGATCAATATTTACTCGATTCGTTGACAGTTCATAATTTTGGCGAAGATCACAGCGAAGACTTTCATGTGAGCAAATATTATGAGTTTTGGAATAGAAATATTGACATTTGGCGGCTAAAAATATGGAAAGTCCAAAAGTATAGGATTATATACGCCTACCACAGAGGACATGGTGCATACTATATTTTAGCTATTGCACCTCGCAGTTTTAATTATGATAAAGAACACCCAATTACGAAAAGAATTATTTCCCAGTACAGTGAGCTCGGGCTCGATTGATGTTGGGAGTACAGTAAATACCAAAACACTCCCAAATTTAGCTCCTGTAATCTATGCATCTTTTGAACCACAGGAAATAGCAGCGCCTAAAGGGTATATAGGGATAAGTGATCTGATCTCTGAACTTGAGAAAGATGATAAAAGTCGAGCTGCAATTTCTAAATCACGGAAATGGGTTGCAGATACTTTTTATGATAAGAGTTCTACACTAGCTGCTTTACGCTTAAGAAAAGGCTTATCTCAAGCATCGTTGGCAGAAAAGATTGGAACAAGCCAATCTCACTATGCTCGCATAGAAAGTGGAAAGGATGATCCTCGTTTTTCAACTATTGAGAAAATTGCCGGGGGGCTTGAAGTAGACCTTATTGCTGTAGTAAATGCTGTGAAGGAAAGTAAGGTTAAAAGGTAGGATACATGGAAAGGTATATATATGCTGTATATTGTGATGACATCAGGCACGAAGTCGGAAATAAACAATCATATATTGGTGTCTATTCAGGAGCTCTTATTGTCCCAAGTTTTCCTGTAACTCTACCTAAATTTTGCATTGCTATAACTGCAATCACTCCAGTTAACAAACCATTTGACAAGCTTGTTTTTCGCGTAATGCGTGAAGATATCGTTATAATAGAGTCTGTTATTCCAGGTGAGGGATTAGCTACTCAAGAAACAATTTTTGAAGATATTAAAAACCATGAAATGGATGTCAGAAATAGTGAGCCTGATTTAGAAAAAATCATTAAAGCATCTCTACATTTTGTTCTTAGCCCATTTGTAATTGATTCTCCGTGTGTATTAAAGATTCGTGTTGAAACTGAGTCTGAAGTATTAAAAAGATCCGGATTGCGAATTGAAGCTGCACAAGCTGAAAATAACTAATAATCGATAAAAGTTTTTACTTGTTCCTTTTTGTTGTCTGTTGGATAGATATTAAACTACTACAAATAAATGAAACTGGATAGTTACAATTTATATTTCATATTTTGCTTTACAGACTTCACATTTAACAGATTCAACCCCATTTTTTTCTGGTAGTGCAACAAGGTAAGAGGTGGTTTTACCTCGAGCAAAGCATAAGGGACATGGTCGTCGGTCATGTCTTCCCAGTGATGTCCAGTGTTTATAATATTGTTCGATAATTCCTTTGTCGTAGTTTTCGTGGATAAGTGCAGATTCTAAGACTTTATATAATTCCTGTTCCTGCATGTAATTTCCCCCTGTAGTTCCTGCTTAGCCTTTAGTCTGTGCGCTAGCTAATTTTTCCATTATTTCTTCACCAAAAAATGCAAAAAGTAAACTGCCAGGTATGTCGAGTTCTTTGTCTGGAGGGAGATTATGGCTAATTCCTATAATTTCTTTTTTTAGCAAACTTTCTGGGACAGGCCCGGTGAGTTCAATAGGCCAAAATTTTTCTGCGTTTGACGTTGGCTTATTTTTATGTGTTTTTTTCTTTTTTTTCACTGTTTATCTCCCTATAACGCCGACCCGGGCTCGAACCACCATGTCCAGGTAAGTATAGGGAAAACAAAGAAAAGTTTTTATTAAAGAAAAAGGCGTAAAAGAGGGATGAAAACTAAGTGTTTGACACGAAAGGTGTTTTCAGAAAATGGCTCCCCGGCCCGGGCTCGAACCAGGGACCCAATGATTAACAGTCATTTGCTCTACCAACTGAGCTACCGGGGAATAGGCGCGAATTTTACGGATGCACTACTCCCGGGTCAATAGCAGCCGCGAATAAAGTTATGTTTTTGCACCTATTCTTCTTCAGGGCAGCGTAGGGGACGGCCATTGGCGCGGGTTCGGCTGAAGCGTACGCGACCGGTCTTGGATAGAATCAGTGCTCGGGCGGAATGCAGATCCTGGCGGTAGCAGAGCGTAAAGGTGCCATTGGTTTTGGTGATGCCGGTTGGTCGAAAGGCAATAAAGTTTGAAGACCGAAATGCGGCATAATTCAGACGAATGGCATCTGGCAGCCTGGATTTTGCAAATATGAGGGGTTCATCGTCTTCTCGCTCCCGGTCGGGTATGCGATCCTCGAATATGATCCAGCCCTGCCGCCAGCTACCCGCCGTGGTGCAGTTTTGTTGATCCCGGCTTTTGCAGATAACCACATGATGATTGCGCTTAACAGCTTCCGAGCGTGCCAGTGCCAGACTTCGAGATAGCAGATTGGTGCTACTGACAAGCCGGCTGTTGGCCATATAGCCTTGAAAACCGGGAATACCGATTCCGAAAAGAAGAGAGCTGATGACCAGGGTCATCAGGACATCCATCAGGCTGGTGCCTTGACAGCCAGAGGCGGATGTTGGAAAAGGTATCATGTGATGGCCGTGCGCAGGCACGCAGGCCGAGGTGTGTTTGACATCCATGTCAGTTTCCCCGAGGGTTTGTTTCAGTGTGTATCCAGTGGGGATACTATATTAAAATAATCCGCAAAACGTAAGATAAAAGAGTTTTTTTTACCTGATTTTTTCCAGCCGATCCAGCGCTTCATCCAGGTTTGCCATGCTGGTGGCGAACGATAGACGCATGTAGCCGGGGCTGCCAAAAGCCGAGCCGGGCACCAGGGCCACGCCGACCTGTTCCAGCAGGTGGCGGGTGAGCTCGACATCATTCCTGACCGGCAGTCGTTTAATCAGGCCGCTGATCTCAGGAAAGGCATAGAAGGTACCCTGGGCTGGCAGGCAGCTGACACCCTCAATTCGGTTAAGTCGTTTCACCACATGATCATGACGCTTTTTGAAGGCTTTAAGCATGTCGCGGACACAGGCCTGATCACCTTCCAGTGCGGCCTGTGCGGCAACCTGGGAGATAGAGGCTGGGTTCGAGGTGCTTTGCGATTGCACGTTTTTCATGGCCTTGATCAGCACTGGCGGCCCGGCGGCATAGCCGATGCGCCAGCCGGTCATGGAGTAGGCTTTGGATACACCGTTGAGCACCATGCAACGATCATAGAGTTCGGGACAGGTGTTGAGGATGTTGCAAAAGGGTTCATCCGCCCAGAGGATATGTTCGTACATGTCATCGGTGGCGACCAGGACATCGGGGTGGCGCAGCAAGACTTCGGCCAGCGCCGCCAGTTCGGTATGGGAGTAGGCCATGCCCGTGGGGTTCGACGGGCTGTTGATAACGAACAGACGAGTGCGCGGAGTAATGGCCGCCTCAAGCTGTTGCGGTGTGATGCGAAAATTCTGTTCAATACCGGCGCTGATAATGACGGGTTTTCCATCGGCCAGCAGGACCATGTCCGGGTAAGAGACCCAGTAGGGTGCCGGAATGATGACCTCGTCACCGGGATTCAGCAGCGCCTGAACCAGATTGTAGAAGCTTTGTTTACCACCGCAGGAAACCAGTACCTGTTCCGGGTTATAATCCAGATCATTGTCGCGTTTGAATTTGTCGATAATGGCTTGCTTTAGTCCAGGGGTGCCATCCACCGCCGTGTATTTTGTGAAGCCTTCATCCAGGGCGCGGATCGCCGCCTGTTTGATATGTTCCGGCGTGTCGAAATCCGGTTCACCGGCACCGAGACCGATGATGTTCTTGCCCTCGGCTTTGAGGGCATTGGCGTGGGCAGTAATGGCCAGAGTGGGCGAGGGCTTGATGCGCTGAACACGATCTGAGAGTCTGATTTCCAATGCGAGAATGTCCCTGAATGCTGATACAAAGCCGTGTAGTATATTTGAAACTGGATGCAGACAGAATGCCATGAACGAACTTTTTAAGCTAAATTCCGACTTTGAACCGGCCGGTGACCAACCTGGCGCTATCCGAGAGCTGGTTGACGGGCTGAAAGCCGGTGAAGCCGGGCTGACCCTCTTGGGGGTGACAGGCTCTGGCAAGACGTTCACTGTGGCTAATGTGATCCAGCAGCTACAGCGCCCGACCCTGATTCTGGCGCACAACAAGACCCTGGCAGCCCAGCTTTATGGCGAGATGAAGGATTTTTTCCCCGACAATGCCGTGGAATATTTCGTCTCCTATTACGACTACTATCAGCCCGAAGCCTATGTGCCTGCCTCGGATACCTTCATCGAGAAAGATGCTTCGATTAACGAGCACATCGAACAGATGCGCCTGTCGGCCACCAAATCCCTGCTGGAACGTAAGGATACCATCACCGTCGCGACCGTTTCGGCGATCTACGGCCTGGGTGATCCGGAAGCCTATATGAAAATGCTGCTGCATCTGGTGCGTGGTGAGCGTATTAATAGGCATAAAATTCTGCAACGTCTGACCGCGATGCAGTACAACCGCAACGACGTGGAGCTGCACCGGGGCACCTACCGGGTGCGGGGGGAGGTTATTGATATTTATCCGGCCGATTCCGAGCGCGATGCGGTGCGGGTGGAATTGTTTGATGATGAAATCGAAAATTTAAGTTATTTTGATCCGCTCACCGGCGAAGTGCTGAAACGGGTGCCGCGCCTGACCATCTATCCTAAAACCCACTATGTCACCCCCCGTGAAACTATCATTAATGCAATTGAACAGATCAAGGCGGAACTGAAAGAGCGGCTGGAACAGCTTTATAGCGCAAATAAACTGGTCGAGGCACAGCGACTGGAGCAGCGTGTAAAATTTGATATCGAAATGATGCTGGAACTGGGCTACTGCTCGGGTATCGAGAATTATTCCCGCTACCTCTCCGGGCGTAATCCCGGTGAACCGCCACCGACCTTTATTGATTACCTACCGGACAATGCGCTACTGATTGTGGACGAGTCCCACGTCACCATTCCCCAGCTGGGCGGGATGTACAAGGGTGATCGGGCGCGCAAGGAAAACCTGGTGGAATACGGTTTTCGTCTACCCTCGGCGCTGGATAACCGACCCCTGCGTTTCGATGAGTTTGAACGGTTGGTGCCGCAGACTATTTTTCTCTCGGCAACGCCGGGGCTTTATGAGAAAGAACACACCGGAACAATGATCGAACAGGTGGTGCGCCCCACCGGACTGGTGGATCCTGAGCTGGAAGTACGGCCCGCCACTAGCCAGGTGGATGATCTGTTGTCTGAAATCAACAAACGCACCGATATCGGAGACCGGGTGCTGGTGACCACCCTGACCAAACGCATGGCCGAGGATTTAACGGACTATTTGGCTGACCACGGTGTTCGGGTGCGCTACATGCATTCGGATATTGACACCGTTGAGCGTATCGAAATCCTGCGTGATCTGCGTCTGGGTGTATTTGATGTCCTGGTGGGCATTAATCTCCTGCGTGAAGGTCTGGATATTCCCGAAGTGTCGCTGGTGGCCATTTTAGATGCCGACAAGGAAGGCTTCCTGCGTTCCGACCGTTCCCTGATCCAGACCATCGGTCGTGCGGCACGTAACGCCCGCGGCAAGGCCATTCTTTATGCCGACCGGATAACCGGTTCCATGCAACGCGCTATCGAAGAAACTGAACGGCGCAGACAAAAACAGACAGAGTTTAATATAGAACACGGAATTACCCCCACCACGGTGAAAAAAGCCGTCGCCGATATTCTCGAAGGTGCCTATGGCGCGGCCGCCGCCAACCAGCGCCACCGTTCCAGAGTGGCGGAGGCGTCAGGCCAATACCTGGATCTGTCGCCGGAAATACTGGCGAAGAAGATCAAACAGCTTGAGCAGCAAATGTTCAAACACGCCCGCGAACTGGAATTTGAAGAAGC
>CAZQVV010000056.1:0-17210 GCA_964596835.1 uncultured Thiohalophilus sp.
AGAAGAAAGTTGCGAAGAAGAAAGTTGCGAAGAAGAAAGTTGCGAAGAAGAAAGTTGCGAAGAAGAAGGTCGCCAGAAAAAGATAGGTAGCGCCTATTCCGCGTCCAATCTCTTTGGGTGTCATTCCCCGCTGTTTGCGGCAGGGATTATTTCAAATTGACGAGTCTTTTAAGGAGAAACAACGTGAAACAGTGGCTGGGTCTTGCTTTTATAGCAAGCTTGTTTTTGCTGAATGGCTGCGCTACCACACCACAGAGTGATGGCATTCACCGTGTCGTCATTCAGGTAAGCACCGATGATCCACGGGCGCAGACCATCGCGCTGAATAACGCGGTTAACCTGCAGAGAAAATATGGTGTCGATCATATTCGGGTTGAGATCGTGGCCTATGGCCCGGGCATTAGCTTGGTGTTGCCTACCGGTCAGCATGCGCGGCGGGTTAAGAATCTTGCCCAGCATGATGAGTTTAAATTCAGCGCCGATCAACACACACTGGACAAAATCAGGCAAAGAACCGGAAGAATACCGAGACTGATCGACGGCGTGGGGACCGTGCCCATGGGTGTGGCGCGCGTGGTTGATTTGCAGGAACAGGGTTACAGCTATATTCGGCCCTGATAATATTTCTGTTTGGATGTGATGTTCTCAAGCTGAAGTTTTCTATTCTGTATCTTCAGAACTTGCTGGCCTGTCAGAATTTCTTCTAACTGTTTGCCAGCGATGTGTTTGCGCCAACCCTGCATCAGGGTGGGCTGAGTGTCGTGGGTGAGCAGTTTCTCTACGTCCTTGCGGGTGCCGAGGATGGCCGGACTGATGTCGTTTTTCTGCGCCAGAAATTTCAGGACGCTCATAAGCAGATCGATAATAACATCTTCATCCTTGCTGGTTGTTTTTGCCGGGATCAGGGGCCACTGCTCTTTTGGCATGTCATTGGCGGCTCTGATTTCGGCCAGTATCTCTTCTCCCCTATTTTTACTGCGGCTGCTATTCAGGCCGCGTATTTTTTCAAGCTGTTGCGGATGCTCGGGAGCCATGCGCGCCAGGGCGATAATGACATCGTCCGCCAGAACCCATTTACGAGGAAGATCTTGTGTTCGTGCGCATTTTTCCCGCCAGCCAGCCAGTTGTTTGACGATGGCCAGTTGCTTCTCTTTGAGGCGGCCATGACCGCTGACTTTTTTCCATAAACTGTCCAACGGCAACTGGTAAATATCGGGATTTTCCAGATGGATAAAATCTTCATTTAACCAGTCCTGCCGGCCGCTGGTGTGCAGTTGTTGCAGAATAAGGGGGTAGAGCTGAATGAGATAGCGGACATCGTCGGCGGCGTAATCCAGTTGTGCCGCATCGAGTGGACGCCGGCTCCAGTCGGTGCGGGTTTGTGTCTTGTCCAGCTCGACATTGAGTAGTTGTTTGACGAGGGTGGCATAACCGCATTGATCCGGCAAGCCCAGCAAGGTGGCGGCGATCTGGGTGTCAAAGATGGGGCCGGGCACCTTGTTGCTGAGGTCATGAAAAATTTCAAGATCCTGGCGGGCGGAATGCAGGATCTTTATAATATGCCGATCAAACAGAATGTCCATAAAAGGATCAAGGCTGTCCAGTTTAAAAGGATCGATACAGGCAATGGTCTGTTCGGTAGCCACCTGAATCAGACAGAGACGGGCGGAATAGGTTTTTTCACGGAGAAATTCGGTGTCCAGAGCAATGCAAGAAGCGGATTTTAGCTCTTTGCAGAGGGTTTCAAGCGCGGTTTGATTGTCGATGTAAAGCGGTGTTTGCATGGTTATCCAGCGTATCTCTATGGTATTCTTGTATAAATAACAGCTACCACCATAACATAATTTACCGTTTATGCCTTGCGTTAAGCCTTACAGGCACCGTGGAGGCTGCATCTTCTGTTATGGTTGTATTCAGCCTGACTCGCAGGCTTTCACCGTTGCCCGGGTTGTGTGTGTGCAGGCATTGTTAATCTTGTTCTGGCGTATTAGTCGCCTGCAGAAAGGCCCGGAAGACGTTCCGGCATCCACAGCGCTGTTTATGCTGTTGTTGATGCTGATGCTGTTTCTGGATCTTGTTTCGACCCATCTGGGGCTGCCGGGTATCAGGATCTTTGAGATCCTATTGATTGTGATGGTCGCCAATGCCAGTGTTCTGGTTTTAACGGCGGCGTTGTTACAGCTATTTGGTTATGTGCGACGGATCTTGCAGACGTTGACAGCCCTGTTGGGCACATCCATTTTAATCACGGTATTGGCCATGCCGGTGTTGTTCAGTCTACAGACGCGTATGAATGATCCTGGTGGCTGGGGAATCCTGCTTTTGCTGTTTGAAGTCTGGCATCTTGTAATCACCGCCCACATTCTTAGGCGTGCGCTTTCGGTGTCAATGCTGCTAGCGTTGCTGCTGGCGGCAGGATACAAACTGCTGGGCTATCAGATTGTCGGCCTGTTTGTGATGCCTGTGTCCTAGTTTCTTAGATTCCGCTTTTTATTCGGGTAACAGGCTATGCGTATTCATATACTAGGCATTTGCGGCACCTTTATGGGGGGGATAGCCCTGCTGGCGCGGGCGCAGGGGCATGACGTCAGCGGTTCGGATGTCAATGTTTATCCGCCCATGAGCACGCAGTTGCAGGAACAGGGCATTCATCTGCAGGAAGGTTTTGATCCGGTGCATCTGCAACCCGTGCCGGATTGTGTGGTGATTGGCAATGCGCTGTCGCGGGGCAATCCGGCGGTGGAATATGTGCTCAATAGCGGTCTGGCTTATACTTCCGGCCCGCAGTGGTTGGCAGAACATGTGTTGCGCAATCGCTGGGTACTGGCGGTGGCCGGGACCCACGGAAAAACCACCACGGCCAGTCTGCTGGCGTGGATACTGGAAGCCAACGGGCTGGCGCCCGGTTTTTTAATTGGAGGCGTGCCGGATAATTTTGGTGTATCGGCGTGCCTGGGGCAGACGCCGTTTTTTGTCGTTGAAGCGGATGAATATGATACGGCGTTTTTCGATAAGCGCTCCAAATTTATTCATTATCATCCCCGCACGCTGATTCTGAATAATCTGGAATTCGATCATGCCGATATTTTCCCCGATCTGGAAGCGATAAAATTACAGTTTCAGTATCTGTTACGTACGGTACCGGGTGAGGGGCTGATCATCAGCAACCAGACTGAACCGGCGTTAGAGGAAGTTCTGGCTCGCGGCTGCTGGACGCCAGTGGAGCGGTTTTTTGCGCAGGAGCCGGTTCAGGCACAGGCCAACTGGCAAGCGGTCGACGAGAGTGAGGATGGTCGTTGTTTTGCAGTGCAATTTCAGCAACAGCCTCAGGGCCGGGTGCAGTGGCCGTTGATGGGACGTCATAATGTGGCGAATGCGCTGGCAGCGATTGCGGCGGCGCGCCATGCTGGTGTGCCCGCCGGGCTGGCGGCAGAAAGTCTTTCGGATTTCAAGGGTATCAAACGTCGCATGGAAGTGCGGGGCCAGGTGGGCGGAGTAACCGTGTACGATGATTTTGCGCATCACCCCACGGCGATCGCCTCGACTTTACAGGGCTTGCGTGCGCATGTGGGCGATGAACCGATTATCGCCATCCTTGAACCACGTTCCAATACGATGCGCATGGGCGTTCATCGGAGTACGCTTGTCCCGGCCTTACAACAGGCGGATGAGGTTCTGATTTATCAGCCTGCCGGAATTGACGGGGAGATGAGCGCTATACTTAATGACGCGGGTGAGCATATCGCCCTGTTTTCAAATACCGATGATATTGTTCGCGCTGGCGTGCGTCTTGCTCGTGGGCAGACAAGCGAGGCTGTGCATATTTTGGTAATGAGTAATGGGGGTTTCGAAAATATCCATAGCCGGTTACTGGCAGCTCTGGCGGAGGCTGATATCAGGATGACAGAATGAACGAAACAGGTGAGCGTTCCGTTATTCTCGCCATGACCGGCGCCTCGGGCGCCGCCTACGGGTTGCGCTTGCTTGACTGTTTGGTTCGCGCAGAAAGACCGGTGTATTTCCTGCTTTCCCAGGCTGCACAAATGGTGCTGGCGCTGGAAACAGATCTGGATATTCCCTCGAAACCGGCGCAGATGCAAGACTGGCTGATCCGCCAGTATGACGCCCGGCCAGGGCAAATCCAGGTCTTGGGCCGGGATCAATGGACGGCGCCCGTGGCCAGCGGTTCGCATCATGCCGGGCATATGGTGGTTTGCCCCTGCACCACCGGCACCCTGGCAGCCATCGCGAATGGCAATAGTGACAACTTGATCGAGCGGGCGGCGGATGTGATGATCAAGGAACGGCGCGGACTGATCATGGTGGTGCGAGAAACGCCCTTGTCAAGTATCCATCTTGAGAATATGCTTAAGCTGTCCCGTGCCGGTGTCACCATCATGCCGGCCAATCCGGGGTTTTATCACCAACCGGCGAGCATTGATGACATGGTGGATTTTATTGTCGCCCGTATCCTGGATCACCTGCAGGTTGCCCACAGCCTGGTGGGCCGTTGGGGGCTGGATGATGACAGGTTTTTTTAGCCGGTTAACGGGGAAAAGAGGCCGTTGAAGCGAGTATGAGCCAGATCATTCCCCTGTTTCCTCTAAAGACCGTACTTTTCCCGCGTGGTTTTCTGCCGTTACGAATATTCGAACCCCGTTATCTGGACATGATCAGCAGCTGTATGAAGAGCGGAGCGGGCATCGGCGTGGTGCTGATTCGTGAAGGTCGTGAAGTCGGTCATGCCGCCCGTACCTATGATGTCGGCACCCTGACCCAAATCAGCTACTGGCATAAACGTGCGGATGGCCTGCTTGGCGTCACGCTGAGTGGTTCGCAACGTTTCCGTATTCTTTCTCATGAAGTGCAGCCCAACCAACTGGTGCAGGCCGAGGTCGAGTTGTTGCCGGCGATGAGCGCTTGTTCGCTGGATGTGCAGTATCAGCCCATGGCGGTGATGCTGGAGAAAATTATCACCCAGCTTGATCCTCCCTTTTCAACCATGGATACCCGCTATGATGACGGCGACTGGGTGAGCGCACGGCTGATTGAACTTCTGCCTCTGCCGCTTCAAAGCAAGCAAGAATTGTTTTTGCTGGAAGATGTCAGCACACGTTTGCAGGCGCTTGAAAAAATTCTCAGTGAAAAAGGGCTTTGGTAGGGCATGCATATAAAGCGTAGCCTGGGTATAGCGAAGCGAAACCCGGGAAAGGATGCGGGTTTGGTGGGCGGCCAAATAAAGTGCCGCTGGCACAGAGCCTGCTATTCTTGAAGTATGGGTGAAGAAATACTCAGCAGCCAGTTTTCCAAAGAGGATCATGTGCGGTTTCGGGCGCGCCTGGAAGCGGAAACCGATCTGCTTCGGCAGTACTTCGACGAACAGCAATTCTCCTCGGCTGAGCCGGTTGCCGGTTTTGAGCTGGAAGCCTGGCTGCTGGATCCGGATCAGTTGCGGCCACTGGCGATCAATGAGCGTTTCCTCAGGGAACTGGACAGCCCGTTAGCTTCGCCTGAGCTGGCCAGTTTTAATTTCGAACTCAACAATACTCCGCGCAGTCTGTCCGGCCACGTGTTTTCCAGCATGCACCACGAACTCAGACAGCAGTGGCGGCAGTGCCGTGAGGTTGCCGGGCAGATGGAGGCCGAACTGCTCATTATTGGTATTCTGCCCACACTCAGTAACGACGATCTATCCCTGGGCAATATGTCGAATATGGCCCGTTACCGGGCATTGAACCGGGAAGCTCTGCGTCGGCGCAGGGGCAAACCCCTGGTGTTTGATATCAACGGCCGTGAACATTTGCGTATCGCCCATCGAGACGTGATGTTGGAATCCGCCACCACTTCGTTTCAACTCCACATGCAGGTAAATCAGGCTCTGTCCGTACGCCTGTTTAACGCCAGCCTGATCCTGTCGGCGCCGATGGTGGCCCTGACGGCCAATTCCCCTTTTCTGTTCGGCAAGGATCTCTGGGATGAAACCCGCATTCCCCTGTTTGAACAGGCGGTGGCGGTCGGTGGCTTTGAGGATGCCGCGTTTGGTCCCATTCATCGGGTAAGCTTTGGCGATGCTTATGTGCGTGAGTCACTAATGGAATGCTTCACTGACAATCTGGAACATTACCCGGTGCTGTTACCGGTCGAGTTTGATGAAGCGCCGTCGCAATTACACCATCTTTGCTTTCACAATGGTACTATCTGGCGCTGGAACCGACCGCTGATCGGCTTTGATGCCGATGGGAATATTCATCTGCGCCTTGAGCAGCGTGTGGTGCCGGCGGGTCCGAGTATTATGGATGGCATCGCCAATGCCGCTTTTTTCTATGGCGCGGTGTATGCGTTGGCGAACGAGGAAGCGGTGCCGGAACAGCGGCTGCTATTCAATCATGTACGAGATAACTTTTATCGCGCCGCCCGCCTGGGCCTGGGGGCATCGTTCAAGTGGTTTGAAGATCGCCAGGTGAATGCCCGTGAGTTGTTGCTGGAGGCTCTGTTACCCCTGGCGCGAAGCGGGTTACAGCAACTGGGCGTGGCGCTTACCGACAGTCAGGAATATTTGCAGATCATCGAACAGCGTTTACGCAATGATATTAATGGCGCACGTTGGCAGCGTGCCTGGGTGGCGAAGCATGGCCGTGACATGCAGGCGTTGACACAAGCCTATCTCAAACGGCAGGAAAGTGGCGACCCCCTGCACGGCTGGACTATCTAGCGCCCATCCATAAATGATGGATAATTAATGTAAGAGAACGCTAAGACGAAGAGGTTATATAATCTTGATTATAATGACTTTTTTCTTTGCGCCTCTGCGCTTTTGCGTTCTCTGCGTTTAATACAAACCTTTATGGATAAGGACTATCTAGAATGCTGACCATACTGGACGAACTGCCTGGCGCGCTGTTGCAATGCGATGCCCGGCAGCTGATAAAAGTACTGTCCGGTCCGACGTTGATTCACCTTGAAGGTCAGCGCAAAGAGGTGCTGTTTATTTCCGTGCTCTTGCACGGCAATGAAATAACCGGTTGGGAAGCGCTACGCAGCATCCTTTCACAGTATCGTGACAAACCTTTGCCCCGCTCACTTTGCCTGTTGATAGGTAATGTGGCGGCTGCCGCTAAAGGTTGGCGTCGCCTGCCGGGGCAGGCTGACTATAATCGCATCTGGAAGGTGGAGGGAGGCGCGTCCGAACACCCGCTGGTGCGGGAAGTGCAGGCCGAGCTGGCGGATATGCGTCTGTTTGCCGCGATTGATATTCACAATAATTCGGGCATGAATCCGCACTACGCCTGCATTAACAGACTGGATGCGCATTTTTTGCATCTTGCTCGTCTGTTCAGCCGCACGATAGTGTATTTTATCACACCGGACGAGGTGATGAGTCTGGCGATGGCCGCCTACTGCCCTTCGGTGACCCTGGAGTGTGGTCAGCCGGGTGAGGCGAGCGGTGTCATGCATGCACGGGAATTTATGGAAGCTTGTTTGCACCTCTCCGCTTTTTCTGAGCATGCATTGCCAGACAGGGAGATCGATCTGTTTCACACCGTGGCCACGATCAAGGTGAAGCCGGATACCCACATCGGTCTTGCCGAGGTGGGGGCGGATTTTTCTCTGTTGCCGGATATGGATAAACTGAATTTTACCGAGTTACCGGCGGGTAGCCTGTTTGGCTGGAGTGGCGGGCAGCATTTGCCGTTACAGGTATGGGATGAGCGGGGACGGGAAATGGCGGCGCGTTATTTCGAAGTCTCTAAAGGTGAAATTATTACCCGCACTCCGCTCATGCCTTCTATGCTCAGTTTGGATCGGGAGATCATTCATCAGGACTGCCTGTGTTACCTGATGGAACGGTTGCCACTCGCTCAAGCGCAACAAAAATATGCCGACTAAACAAGTGTTACTTGCTAGCACTTTGCAGGTTGTTATAATCATTAAGCTTTTATTTATGCCTGTAAGGAGAGTCGTGGATATGCGTTCAATCTGGATTATGATCTGTTTCCTTCTGTTAGCGCAGATCTTTCAGCCTGTGGTAGCCGGTGTTGCAGGTACTGATTTGGAACAGCTGGAATCGGAACTTCAGCAGGTACATAAGCTTGAATCTGCGGGGAACACCGCCGCAGCGATTAAACGCTATCAAGCATTGATTCAACTCTATCCCAGGGAGCCGGTGCTTTTCAACAATCTGGCTGTGCTGATGGCGAAAGAAGGCAAGCTGGATGCTGCCCTTGAACGTCTGGAGCAGGCCATGCATGTGGATAAGCTCTATGCGACGGTTTATGAAAACCTCAGCGCCGTCTATGTGGAAATGGCACGAGGCTCCTATGCCAGGGCGCTGCAACTGGGTGTTGTGCCGCAGCAGCTCAGTCTGAAGGAGGTGAAACTGAAAATTGTACCGGTGCAGACAGCAAAGAAAAAACAAAATACAGCGAAGGTCATTGCTGTAGCGTCTGCTCCGGTCAGGAAATTGCCTGTGGTATCAAAACAAACGGGGCAAGAGAATAAAGCTATTCTGCTGACCTTGAGGGGTTGGGCTAGCGCATGGTCGGCGCAGCAAGTGGATCTTTATCTTTCCTTCTACGCGCCGAACTTCCGTCCGGCAAAAGGCCTGAGCCGCAGCCGTTGGGCGCAGCAACGCCGCCTGCGTTTACGCCGCCCAGCCTGGGTCAAGATTACACTCAATGATTTTCAGATCCAACCCGCCAGAGGGGGACTGGCGCGGGTGCGATTTTCACAACGTTACCAGTCTGATCATTATCGAGACAGAACCCGGAAGGAAATGATACTGAAGTCCTCGTCCAAGGGCTGGCGCATTCTGTCAGAACGTTCGTTGTAAGCGGGATATGATTTCAGACATGTTAAAAGTTCTTGTTCTTTTCCTGGGTTCTCTATTATTGCTGGCCACTCATGCACAGGCAAAACAGCCACAGATGCTGGCCAGTCTGGAAACCACCTTATCGTCTTCCAGGCATGTATTACCCCATAATGCCGATGACGTTTTAAAACGACTGGATCTGCGCCTGGATGCCTCCCCTCGGGATCATGAAGCACAGTTGCTTCGAGGGTTGGTCTATTTCAAGTCGGGTAAGCCGAAACAGGCTCTGCGGGAGCTGGATGATCTGCTGCAACAGGTACCGGATTTTCATCTCGCCTCTCTGATTCGAGGCGATATTCTTCTTTCCCGGGTGGTCGCGCTAAAGAATATCGGCAAAAACAGGATTCTGAGTCAGTTGGGATCGAATCATGTTGCTCAGCTAAAAGCGTTGCGCCTGGAGGTCAAGCTCAGACTGAATAGTGTGCGACCCCGTGTCGGGCCGTTCGGTCATACTCCGCAGCGTCTACCCAGACAGATCCTGAAACTGGGCAAATCGGTAGAGTATGCGGTGCTGGTGGAAAAGTCCACCCACCGGCTTTATGTCTATCAGCGTCAGAAGAATCAGCCACCGAAACTGGTGCAAAACTATTACGTTAGTACCGGCAAGAAGAAAGGCAATAAACATACGAGTGGCGATCTACGGACGCCCGAGGGCGTTTATTTCATCACTTCATGGATACCAAAGAAAAGGCTGCCGGATAAATACGGTGTAGGTGCGTTTCCTCTCAATTACCCTAATGAACTGGATAGGCACCAGGGTAAAACCGGTTATGGTATCTGGTTGCATGGTACCGAAAGTAATTATTACAGCCGCCCACCGCTGGACAGTGAAGGTTGCATGGTGCTGACGAATATTGATTTCAACTCCCTGAAAAAAGAGCTGCACCCAGGAGTGACGCCGGTGGTGATCGTCGAAAAAATAGATTGGCTGACACTGAAAGTCTGGCGGCAGGAACGTGATAAGGTGTTGAGCGCACTTGAACGCTGGCGACACGACTGGGAAAGTCTGAATGTGACTCGTTATCTCAGTCATTACAGTAATGATTTCTGGAGCCAGGGTTATGATCTGAAAAGCTGGAGCAAACGTAAGCGGCGGATTGCGCGCAACAAGTCCTATCAGAAAATTCAGCTGTCTGACATTTCCCTGCTGGCCTACCCTGAAACCGCAACGGGCAAAAAAGACATCGTGGTGGCGCGTTTCCAGCAGGATTACCAGTCCAGCAATTACCAGAGTGATGTACAGAAACGCCTGTATCTGAAGCGTAGTAAAAACAACTGGAAAATCATGTATGAAGGTCGCTAATCTCCCCCTGCGTTAGTCACAAAATAGGCCATGCTAAAATGCCTGCCCAGTATGGATTTTTTAGTTGATGGGTTTCGCTTCGTTCCACTCAACGAATACGCAAAAACGGGTAGGATGGGTAGAGCAACGCGCGAAGTCCAGAGGGGAAACCCATCAAGATATATCCTCGGATTCTGCGCCTTACGGCTCCGCGTTATTCACAAGATAGAGTGTTTATTTCCTACATATAGTGCAGCCGGTACCAGAGGGTGCCGAGGGCTTCATGCAGCATATCGTGCGTGACCTTCATGGTATCGGCCTGTGGTAACAGATCGAAAATGTGAAAGCCGCCCCGGCTATGGTGAAATCCCAGTGGCGCCGGTACCACGTTAAACCCGGCGGCCTCAAAAGACATAACCGCGCGTGGCATGTGCAGGGCATGGGTGACCAGAATGATTTTATTTATTTTTTCCTTCGCCAGCATTCGGTAACTGTACTGGGCATTTTCCCAGGTGTTGCGCGCCTGATCTTCGCGCCATCTTACCGGCGTGTGAAAATCATTTTCCAGCACCTTTCCCATCAGCGTGGCTTCGGCCGTTTTTATATAAGCAAAAACCCGACCGCCGGTGACCAGTATGGGTAAGCGGTTCTGTTTGTGTATATAAGCACCATAGCGAATGCGCTCAAGTGTGGCCGTGGAGACCGTACCGCCCCCATATTCCGGTGCATCCGGATAGCTCCCCCCCCCAAGGATGACAATCGCTTTAGCATCGGTGTTTTTCATTTGTTCTTTGCTCAAAGCGGGGATATTTTCCATGGCAGAGACAACGGTGTTTGAAATAACAGGCAGGCTGGCGGCGGTGAGCAGTAATATTCCGCTGATGATAAGTATGTTGCCGTAGCGCCGTGACCAGCGTAGGAGAATCAGACCGGCAAGCATGATCAGCAGCATCAGTGCCGGAGGCATGAGCAGGGTCTGGATAATTTTTACAAGATAAAAGCTCATGTTGTAGTCCCGTACAGGTTTAAAATATAAAGTTCAGGCAGGCAGAGTGGTTGCCGTTGTCAATCGTTTATACCTCAGTCTCTCGCTGAACTGCTGTTGCAATTGCCCGGCAATAGTTTTTATATCCGATGGCATACCCAGATCAAGGCATTGTGTCACGGGCATATTTTTATAGCCGCAGGGATTGATGCGGCTGAAGGGCTCAAGGTCCATGTTTATGTTAAGCGCCAGCCCGTGGTAGCTACAGCCGCGTTTAATGCGTAGGCCCAGAGCCGCAATCTTTGCCCCATTGACATAGACGCCGGGCGCATCGGCGCGGCTCTGTGCCGTAATGTGATAAATGCCCAAAAGATCGATGATCAATTGTTCCAGAAGGGAAACCAGTTGCCGCACGCCAAGCGGGTGACGTTGCAGATTCAGCAGCGGGTAGAACAGCAACTGGCCTGGGCCATGATAAGTGACCTGGCCGCCGCGATCGACGTTGATAACAGGGATCTTGCCTGGTTCCAGCACATGCTCGCGTTTACCATTGAGGCCGAGGGTGAATACCGCGGGGTGCTCGACCAGCCAGAGTTCGTCGTCGGTATCGTTTGTACGCTGCTGCGTAAAGGTTTGCATGGCCTGCCAGACAGGTTCATAGTCCTGTTGACCGAGATCACGCACAATAAGGGTAGAGCTGGATGAGGTCATGGTCAAAAAGGTTGATGGGTTTCACTTCGTTCTACCCATCCTACAGGCATAAAGAGTAGGATGGGTAGAACGAAGTGAAACCCATCATTTGCTTTGTCGCTAAAGGGTCATCAGCACGGTGTCACTGTCATTAAGATCAATATAAATCCTGTCCAGCTGTTGCTTGCTCCGTGCCTGAATCGTCACCGTAACGGAAAGAAAATGGCCATTTTTGCTGGGACGGGATTTGCTTTCGAGTATTTCCACCTCATCAACATACCGGGTAACGATGTCTCTGACATGATTCTCAAACCCAGCGTCGTGCCGCCCCATTACTTTCAGGGGGAACTCACAGGGGAATTCAAACAGGGTTTTCTCGTTGCTCATGGTGTGTATCCGGGTTCCTGTTGAGGAAACTTCAGGCCGCTCCTGTTTCCGCGCCTGCACGCAACGCCCGTTTGTAGGCTTGATAAATTTTGATTATTTTGTGCCAGAGGGGACCGGCAGTCCCTTCGCCGATGGTTTTTTCATTCAGGCAAGTGACAGGAAGGATCTCCTTGGTCGAACTGGATAACCATATCTCGTCAGCCGAAAATAATTCGGTTTCACTGATTGGTGTTTCTTCACAGACCAACCCGTTTTTCTGCGCCAGTTCAACGACCAGATCGCGGGTGATGCCGGGCAGCAACTGTTCGCTTTTGGGCGGCGTTTTGATCACCCCATCCCTGACAATAAACAGGTTGCTGACCGCGCCTTCGGTAACCTGACCCTCGCGCACCAGAATAGCTTCGCTGGCATGTTTTTCGACGGCCTCCCGCTTGAGCAGAATATTCGGTAGCAGGGCGATAGTCTTGATATGGCAGTAGCGCCAGCGAATGTCATCCAGCGTAATGGCGGTAATACCCGCCTGTATTTTTTTTATATCGGCGGCCGCTAGAGGATGGCTCATGGCGAAGACCGTGGCCGGAGTATCTTCCGGAAAGGCGTGGTCGCGTGGGGCGACGCCGCGCGTTATCTGAAGATAAACGGATTGATCCGCATTGGCGTGATCCTGGTTTTTCCTTATCAGTATCTGTAGTACGTCCTGCCATTGAATATCGCTCAACGGGTTGGTCAGTTTGATCGCTTTGAGACTGTTGTCCAGCCGCTGTAGATGTTGTTGCAGACGAAACAGGTGACCGCCATAGGCTGGGATGACTTCATAGACCCCGTCTCCGAAAATGAAACCGCGATCAAGAACCGAGACTTTTGCCTGCTCAAGGGGTAGATAATCGCCATTGAGGTAACAGATAGAAGAGGAGGACATGAGATCTGGCTAACTCTACTTGAACATGAGGAGGACATTGTCCACCAGTTTGCGCCAGAGTCCGCCTTCGGGAACATTTTTGAGTGCGACCAGCGGTCGTTGCGCCAGCCGTTTCTTGCCCAGCATGACGTTGACGGTACCATAGGTTTGTCCACTGGCGGCCGGGGCGACGATCATGCTGTCAATATTCATGTTGGCTTTTATCTTGTTGCGGCTCCCTCGGGGAGCCGTGATGTAGAGAGTTTTCTTGAGTCCCAGTGGCAGGGTCTCGGTTTTGCCTTTCCAGATGCGCCTGCTGGCCAGGGCTTTATGAGCCTTGTACAGGGCAAATGTTCTATAAAAACGAAAGCCATAGTCCAGCAGGGCGCGGCTGGCGCTGGCTCGAGCATTATCCGATGGCGTGCCGAGAACCACAGAAACCAGACGCATGCCATTCTGCATGGCAGAGGTAATCAGGCAATAACCGGCAGATTCAGTATGCCCGGTCTTCAGGCCATCCACGCGATCATCCAGCCATAGCAGACGGTCGCGATTGTACTGTTTGATGTGGTTATAGGTAAATTCCTTAATTTTGAAGAAGGGGTAGTACTCAGGGAAGTCGCGGATCAGGGCCATGGCGATGTGGGCGAGATCATGGGCGGTTGTATAATGGTTGGGATTGGGCCAGCCGGTGCTGTTTGCAAAGTGCGTATTTTTCAGTCCCATGCTTTCGGCATGTTTGTTCATCAGAGTGACAAAGGCGCGCTCATCCCCCCCGACGTGTTCGGCCAGCGCCACGCTGGCGTCATTACCGGACTGGATGATCATGCCTTTTAACAAGTCTTCCACACTGACGCGTGTATTCACTTCGATGAACATGCGTGAGCCTTTCATGCGCCAGGCTTTCTCGCTGATTTTGACCTGATCTTTCAGACTGATGGTGCCGGACTGGAGTTCATAAAACACCACATAGGCGGTCATGAGTTTGGTCAGACTGGCGGGCGCGATGCGCTCGTTCATATTCTTTGACGCCAGAATATAGCCGCTTTCCTGATCGATCAGCAGGTAGGCTTTGGCCGGGATATCCGGCGCTGCTGGCACCAGTTTAGGATTGGCCAGCAGCAGTTGGCTAAACCCGGTAAGCAGTAAAAAGATAATAACGGTTAACGATTTACGCATGGTTGCCTCGACACGTCTGAATTTGAAGCTATTTTACAGACTCCGGAGACTGAAACATAGCGGTGTGTCAGGAAATAAAATGTTTTATCAATCAATCACGATATGCGGTTGGGCCAGGCCGCGCAGGCTGATCTGTTTTGCCAGCCGATCCGCTTCATCGACGTTGGTCAGGGGGCCGATACGTACCCGGTATAGATGCTTGCCAGCATTGTAGACGGCGCGTATGTTCTGAATTTGTAATGCCGTCTGCAATTTATGGAGTAACCGTTGTGCATTGTTACGGCTGATGAAGGCACCGGCCTGTAGATAGAGGTGGTATTGCAGGGCCGGTGTGGTGGTTTTTTTCGCGGGCCTGTTCAGGGTTGTTTTATTCACCTGATAGTGGCGGGGATCAATCGCCTGTATTTCTACTACGCCAGTGCCACTGGCAGTGATGCCCAGTTTTTTTGCTGCGGCCCAGGAGAGATCGATAATCCGATTGTCATGGAAGGGACCGCGATCATTGACCTTCACGATCACGCTACGGCCATTATCCAGGCGGGTGACGCGTACCCAGGTGGGCAGGGGCAGTTCCCGATGTGCGGCGGTCATGGCGTACATATTATAAATCTCACCACTGGCCGTGCGGTGGCCGTGAAATTTTTTGCCATACCAGGACGCCACCCCCCGGGCCTGATAACCCAGGCTGCTCTTCATGACTCGATACGTATGCCCATTGACCCGATAACTGCTGGGATTGCCATATTTACTACGCGGCTCGTTGCGGGGAATAGCGTCGGGGATCTGGCGGGTATCGATGTTTCTGTCTGGCGCACGATCTTGATATATCTGGTAGCGGTCATTTCTGAGCGTGCCGCAGGCGCTGATAAAGAGCGTGCAGGCAAGTATTAGCAGGGGATAGTTACTCTTCACCGGACCGGTTTTCACGTAGTTGCTGGCTGAGCTGAAATACCGACATGGAATACAGGGCGCTATGATTATACTGGCTGATGACGTAGAAGTTAGGCCAGACCAGCCACTGTTCAGGGCCATCTTTTCCCTGTAGCTCAATCAGCGAACCTTTCATCCCTGCGGAGAGCCCTTTGGGCAGCTTGACGCCGTGCGCGCGTAGTGTTTGCTGGCTCAGATGGGGTTTGAGAAGATGCTGTCCATTGGCGCCGAGCAGTTTTTTATAGGCGTCGCCCCTGACGCTGATCCTGTTGGCAATGGGTTGGCCTTTTTTCCAGTGGTGTTTTTTGAAGTAGTTGGCCACGCTACCAATAACATCAGCCGGGTTGTGCCATAGATCACGCTGTCCGTCACCGTTGAAGTCAATGGCATACTGACGAAAGCTGCTGGGCATGAATTGTGGCATGCCCATCGCGCCGGCATAAGAGCCTTTTTGTTGCAGGGGATCAAGGCCTTCTTCTCGGGTCATCAGCAGATATTCTCGCAATTCCTTGCGAAAGAAGAGGCTGCGAGGGGGGTAGTCGAAGGCCAGGGTCGCCAGCGCGTCGATAACCGGATAGCGGCCAGCATGTTTACCGTAACGTGTTTCCACGCCGATGATAGCGACGATAATTTCTTCGGGTACGCCAAAGATTTTGTGGGCGCGCTGCAGGCTGGCCTCATTTTTTTGCCAGAATTTCAGGCCGCCCCGAAGCCGATCAGGGGTGAGGAAAATGGGCCGGTATTCACGCCAGGGCTTGCTTTCCGCCGGACGGGCGATGGCGTCGAGAATATTTTGGTGACGGCGGGCCTGGGCAAACAGTTTTTTCAGTTTATCCGCATTGAAGTTGTGTTTCTTCACCATGTTGTCGATGAAATTATTAATTAATACGTTATTGCCAAAGCCGCTGGTGCCGGCCTGAACAAGGTTAGAAATCAATAGAAGGGTTACGAATAAAAAGCGTTTAAAGCCTGGCATGGTGGTTCGGGTACTTTTTAGGTTGGCATCAGTTTACGATGGGTATGTATGGACATGAGGATACCGAATCCTGCCAGCAGGGTCACTATTGATGTGCCGCCATAACTGATCAGCGGTAAGGGAACGCCGACCACGGGCAGGATACCGGAAACCATCCCGATGTTGACAAAGACATAGACGAAAAATGTCAGGGTGATACTGCCCGCCAGCAAACGGCCATAGGTATCTTGTGCCTGTGACGCGATGATCAGGCCGCGGGCGATGATAAAACTATACAGGGATATCAGGATGAGAACGCCGAGAAAGCCAAATTCTTCACTGAAAACGGCAAAAATAAAATCAGTCGAACGTTCGGGTATAAAATCCAGATGTGACTGGGTGCCATTGAGCCAGCCTTTGCCATAAATGCCGCCGGAGCCGATGGCGATAGTCGACTGGATAATATGATAACCCGCGCCGAGGGGATCATTTTCCGGGTTGATAAAGGTCAGTATTCGCTGGCGCTGATAGTCGTGTAGTAAATAGTTCCAGGCAAGGGGCGTGCTGGCGAGGATAATAAACAGGAAAATACTGATAAAGCGTAGCGAGAGACCGGCCAGCAACAGCACAAAAATACCGGAGCTGGCAATGAGCAGGGAGGTGCCCAGATCAGGCTGCTTGGCGACCAGCAGGGTCGGAATAACCAGTAGCACGCCAGCGATCAGCAGGCGTTTACGGTTGGCGGGCAGGGGTGCTTCGGCAAAATACCAGGCAATCATCATGGGTACGGCCAGTTTCATGATTTCCGAAGGCTGGAAAGTGAGAAAGCCGAGGTCCAGCCAGCGTTGAGCGCCCTTGCCGATTTCCCCTATGACAAGCACCGCCAGTAACAGCAGTAGGCCCAGTCCATAGAGCCAGGGTGACCAGAACTGGATCCCGTAGGGTACGATCTGCGCCAGCAGCAGCATGATGAAAAAAGCGAGCAGGACGCGCAGGCCCTGGGCCTGCACCACGGCCATGTTCTGACCACTGGCG
>CAZQVV010000057.1:0-16859 GCA_964596835.1 uncultured Thiohalophilus sp.
GAGGCTCAGGTACAGTTTTCCAGGCAGGCGCGAGGAACGGGGTGGGCGGAAAGCCGCTGAGGCTGTCCCTGATTATCCTGATTGTCGAGTGAAATTGGCGCTGGACAAAGGGTGGCTTTTCAGAGAAAAAGAGGTTTATACTTCCTATACTCTTATCCCCCCAAGGGAGTGCCTGTAAATGCCAAATGAGCACATTGACCGTATCAATAAAAAAGCCATGCGTGGCTCAGTGGCGGACTATGCAAGGCTGGAGGCACTTACCAAATCAGAGAAAGCCGCACTTAACTACGTTAGCGAGACGGTCGATAATCCCATCTTGGATATCGGTGTTGGCGGAGGGCGAACGGTTAAAGCTCTCTGTCAAATAAGCAAGGATTACGTAGGAATAGACTATGTGGATGAGATGATTGTTGCATGCCGGAAAAAGTTTCCAGGTGTTCGTTTTATGCAAGGAGATGCTCGTGATTTAACCTCGTTTGAGAATAATTCCTTTCATACTATTATGTTTTCGATGAACGGTATAAGCATGGTCGACCATGAAGGACGCATCAAAATTTTGCAGGAGGTCTATCGTCTACTCTCTCCCGGTGGTGCATTTCTTTTTTCCACATACAACCAAGATAACGTTGATCATAACAAGCTGTTTCGATTCCCTAAATTCGTGTTTTCAACGAACCCCTTGAAATTGGGAACTAGAGGTTTACGTTACGCCTGTAATTTGCTGATTGTTATGTATAATAGGTCTCGTTTCCGGAAACTGGAGGTTTACACTGATGAGTATTCCATTGTCAACGACGAATGCCATAATTATGCCACAATGCTCTATTACATCACTCAAACTAACCAATACAAGCAATTAACCTCCGTCGGTTTTGATCGGGACATTGTCGCTTTTGATGCATCTGGCCACCTGATAAAAGATGGCACGCCGAATGATTCAATTTTCTATGTTGCTAGAAAATCAATTTAAGCTTCATCCTGGGTCCGTGAGCGTTGAGTGGTTAAAGTCTGATCTACCTTTCGTGGCCCTCATCGTCCCAGCCGGTCAAACGCGCCACGGTTTGCAAGCTGGTCTCGCCCTTATTCGAAGATGCCGATCGGCAAACGGCGCTATATCACATTTTAGGGGCGTTACCTGAACCCATATCCACCCGCAAATTCTGATGAAGAGTCATTTTTCTAACGGTTAACTTAATTTATAACCAGAAACCAGGATTTAGAGTGAACTCGCCCTCTTCAGGCTTAAATTTTCAACCCAAACAGGATTCAGGTACAGTTTTCCAGGCAGGCGCGAGGAACGGGGTGGGCGGAAAGCCGCTGAGGCTGGCTGGCGGGGATGGGCCACATGCGATCCTGCAAAGACACCGGCGACTGGCCCAGCCGCTGTTCATAAATCACCGTGTAAGTCAGGACTCGCTTCATGTAGTTGCGGGTTTCCTTAAAAGGCACCAGTTCAATCCATAGATCGGCGGGGATGGCTTTTTCTTCCGGTAACCAGCGTTTCACCTGTCGTCCCCCCGCGTTGTAGGCGGCGGTGGCTAATACGGGGTGGCCATGGTAGCGATCGTTGATTTTTTTCAGGTAGCCTACACCCAGCTTGATGTTGGTGCTGGTGTTGAGCAGGGCTCGGCGGTTGTGCATGGGAATGCGCATGGAACGGGCCATGCGTCTTGCCGTGCGCGGTAGCAGTTGCATGAGTCCCATGGCGCCGGCATCAGAGCGGACATCGCTCGTAAAAGCGCTTTCCTGGCGAATAATCGCAAAGGCCCAGGCTGGATTGATACCCTGTTTTTTCGCCTGGGTGAGGATTTGCTGCTGATAAGCCAGCGGGAAACGCAGCTTCAGATCATCCCAGTAGTGAGCCTGGGTGAGGGTCGCGATAGCCCGATCATGCCAGCCCCATTGATCCGCCAGCTTGGCCGCCTTGAGTAACTGGGCCTTGTTCATGCGCTTGATAGTGTAATCCCACTCCCGGCGCACATCGGGCATGCGCTTCAGCGCGTAGAGTTCCCGCGCGCGCAGTATGCCGGGCAGATTGCGGACATCATCCAGCTCGGTGTTGGAGAAAATCAGTGGCCGGTGGGCGAAATGGTAGCGGTTGCCGATCCGGTCGGCGGCGAGAAAACTGTAATAGCCGCGGGTTTCGGCATCGAGCAGATAAACGTCGCGGGCTTCTTCCAGGCGACCCATGGCTTCCAGCACCCGGCCGCGCCAGTAACGCCAGCGCTCAGAATGTTGCTGCTGGGGATCCAGCCGATTGAGCCAGTCCAGCGCGGATTGCCAGTCCTGATCCCGTATCGAAGTGAGAATATAGGCGCTGAGCATGTCGTTGCTGAAGTGGGAGAGCTTCATCTTGCTGAGCCATTGGCGGGCACGATCAGAATCATCCCGGGCCAGATTGAGCACCAGGCGGCGTTCGATACGCCCCTGCTCATTGCGAGAGAAGGGGAATTGCTGCTGCAGGGTGTGCCAGTCTTCGGCGGCCAGCAAAGGATCGCGTGCAGCCAGGCGGCGCAGACCGTACACGGCAATCCAGCGCAGTACGTCCGGGGCTCTTTCGTGGAAGTGTTGGCTCACCTCCAGTAGATAGCCGGGATCACGGCGCACTTTCTCCCAGATGGCAATCCAGAAGCGTTTGTCCCTGGGTAGCATTTTACCCAGATAACGGGTCAGACGCACATTACCTTTCTGCATGCTCAGATGGATGCGCTGCCAGAGTAGTTCCGGGCTGAGTTGACCGGCCTCTCGCCATAGTGCTATCGGTTTGTCACAGCTTCGAGGCAGGGAGCGACCGCTCAGCCACAGAGCTTGGGTGATGAGATTGGCGCGTTCGGTGGCGCCGGTTTCATATAATGCGTGGCTGTACTGGCAGCGCAGGCTGCGGTTGTCATTGATAAAATAGTTATCGGCCAGTCCCTGCCAGTCGCTCACTTGCGCACGTGTTTGCAGCCAGTTCTGTAGCAGCCGGGGGGCCAGTGGCGTGTCGCTGTATTGGTGGATAAAGGCGTGGATCTCATTAGCCGAGCGTTGCGGAATGTGGTGTTTGAGTCGGGTATATTCGAGATAGGGCAGCAGGGGATAGTTCGTGAGTTTTGCTTTTAAGCGGCGGTAGCGAGTCAGCCGGCCCAGCTTAATGGCGTGCTCGGCCTGTTCAAACAGGGCGCGTTGCTGCCTAAGGTTGTACTGGCCGGCAGCCTGGACGCCTGCCGGCAGCAGAAAGTAAACACACAGGCAGGTGTAAAGGGATGCCCGGACAAGTGGGCGGTGCGATCGATGGGTAAACAGGATCTTCGGTGTCATAAGTCTTGTCCGTTTAAAAACCTGCGCCTGCCTCAAGAAAGGTTTCCTGCGTTCCGGTTATAGCAGATTCGTCTTCTCCTGACAGCCGGCTTGACCCACAAAACACAAATAAGCCGGATTGACTTTGGTGTCTGATTAGCACATACCCGTTATATCGGCGTTTACTTAGATAATATTAACCTTTTATAAACACACCGCGACTGTTTTACTACCCCGGAAGCGGGATTGTTTTATAATACGCCACGGCGTTGGATGCGGCAGTGTTCCATCCCCGATTTTCACCTTTCAGCGGAGAAGTAAAACAATGGCAGACAAGATCAACAAAGTCAGTTCTCGGATCACTCAACCCAAATCCCAGGGCGCCTCCCAGGCCATGTTGTATGGCACAGGCATGAGTCATGAAGACATGAACAAGGCTGAGGTGGGAATTTCCAGTGTCTGGTGGGAAGGCAATACCTGCAATATGCATCTCAATGATCTTGCTGCAATGGTCAAAGAAGGGGTGGAAAAAGCCGGGCTGGTGGGCATGCGCTTCAATACGATTGGCGTTTCTGACGGTATTTCCATGGGGACTGACGGTATGAGCTACTCTTTGCAGTCCCGCGACATCATCGCCGACTCTATCGAAACCGTCATGTGCGCGCAGTGGTATGACGCCAATATTTCCATCCCTGGCTGTGATAAGAACATGCCGGGAGTGATGATGGCCATGGGCCGGGTTAACCGTCCGGCGCTGATGGTGTACGGCGGCACCATCAAGCCTGGCCATCTGAAAGATCGGGCGTTGGATATCATTTCGGCCTTTCAAAGCTATGGTGAGTTTCTGGCGGAGAAAATCGATGATGATGAACGCGAGGAAATTGTTGAAAAATCCTGTCCCGGTCCGGGCGCCTGCGGAGGGATGTATACCGCCAACACCATGGCCTCGGCGATTGAAGCGTTGGGCATGAGTCTGCCCTACAGTTCCTCCATCCCGGCTGTCGATCCGGGCAAGCGTGAAGAATGTCTGGCTGCCGGCAAGGCTGTTCGCTATTTGCTTGAACAGGACATCAAGCCCCGTGACATCATGACCCGCGAGGCGTTCGAGAATGCCATGGTGGTGGTCATCGCCCTGGGCGGTTCCACCAATGCCGTGCTGCACCTTATCGCGATGGCGCGCGCTGTGGAGGTGCCGCTGGGCCTGGATGATTTTCAGGCGGTCAGCGATCGTGTGCCCTTCCTGGCCGATCTCAAGCCCAGCGGCAAGTATGTGATGGAAGATCTGCATAAGGTGGGCGGTACGCCGGCGGTGATGAAATACCTGCTGGCTGAGGGCATGATCAACGGTGACTGCATGACCGTCACCGGTAAGACCCTCGCTGAAAACCTGGCGGAACTGCCCGCGTTAAAAGAGGGCCAGGACGTGTTTATGCCATTGGACAAACCGATCAAGGCCACCGGCCATATTCAGATCCTCAGAGGCAATCTGGCGCCTGGCGGCTCGGTGGCCAAGATCACCGGCAAGGAAGGGTTGCACTTTGCCGGTCCGGCGCGGGTGTATGATTGTGAGGAAGACATGTTGGCCGGACTGGAGAAAGGGGAAATTCAGAAAGGCGAGGTGATCATCATTCGCTATGAAGGTCCAAAAGGGGGACCCGGGATGCCGGAAATGCTCACCCCAACCTCGGCCATCATGGGGGCCGGGTTGGGCAAGGATGTGGCGTTGATTACCGATGGCCGTTTTTCCGGTGGGTCTCATGGCTTTATTATCGGCCATGTGGTGCCCGAGGCGCAGGAAGGCGGGCCAATCGGCCTTATTCGTAACGGCGACGGGATTACCATCAATGCCGAGACCCACTTGCTGAATGTAGATCTCAGTGAGGAAGAAATGCAACAGCGCCGACGCGACTGGGTGATGCCTGCTTATAAGGCAAGTCGAGGGACCCTGTTTAAATACATCAAGAATGTTAAAGATGCGTCGCAGGGCTGTGTGACTGACGAATAATTGTCTTCTTGCTCAAGCTTAGAATAAAACCAGGAGTCGAAATATTGACGACCTGTTTTACTTCGTTATTTAAGTTACTGTAAATGAGGAGTTTATGCCTTCCCTGTGCAACTTAATTTTTTGCGGGTGGTCATAAACTATGCATAAATAGGTAAGTACAAACCCGCGCAAATTTTGCTAAACTGTTGGCCAGTCAAAAAACACCGGATTGCAGTCAACAACAGACAAGGTGTATAGGGGTCGGATTATGTTTATCAAACAACAACCAGTGGTCGGTGCCTGGTATGTCAATCGGAGCGGCAAACTGATAAAAGTGAAGCTCATGGTTTGGCGTCATCAGGAAGCGGTTTCTGTCATGATCGAATACCTGGATGGTAACCGGCAGGTGCTCGATGCGGACGCATGGTATTCGCTTGAGCTGAGCCGAAATCTGCAGCAGGCCGCCAGGTCTCTGCTACAGCAATAATTCTTATTCTGAAAGTACCCCGGCGAAAGCGGGGGGTGTTTGCGTGAGCCTCCGAATTTCACCCCTTTTTCCGATCAATATTTTCAGGACGCGCTGATCATGGCCGCATGTGATCTGTCAAAGATCCAGAAAGAATTGCTCGAATTTGCCCGGCTGCGGGACTGGGAACAATTTCATGCGCCTAAAAACCTGGCCATGGCGCTGTCGGTGGAAGCGTCGGAGCTGCTGGAACATTTTCAGTGGTTGAATGAGCAGCAGAGCAAGACGCTGAACGCCGAAAAAAAATATGCCGTGTCACTGGAAATGGCGGATGTTTTTATTTATCTCATGCGTATGGCGACCGAGCTGAAGGTGGATATTCTCGCCGCCGTGGAAGAAAAAATAAAAATCAATAACGACAAATATCCAGTGGAAAAAGTGCGCGGCAGTTCAAAAAAATATAATGAATATGACTAAATTCTGAGATCTCCCTACAAAATAATGTTTAATCTTAAAAAGGATAAGAGAAAGATCCGCAAATGAACGCGAATAAACGCAAAAAACAGTCGCCGTGTTAAACGTGTGTGTCGCAGGTACACAAATCCAGGGAAACGCTGATTAATTTCGCCATTCGTAGTGGGTCCTTCGGCAAACTCAGGAGAGCCTTGTCGAGCCAGGAACAACGAACGTAGTAAAATCAGGGTGCCAGAAATCACACCCTTCGACAGACTCAGGGCGAACGGAATTAACAACCACCCGCAGAGCGGGGGGTATGATGAAAGCCCCTGGAAGGGGCTATTGCTAAAGTTAAACTTCTACCAACCTGACGAACTCCCGCTATTTGTCTTCTTGTTCCTGATTCTTTATATAACTCGGTAGGGTGGGCACGGTTTTTGTGCCCACGCGGAAAAATTCAACGCGCCGTTTATATTTTAACCCCCCCCCAAAAATAACACGTGGGCACAAAAACCGTGCCCACCCTACCGTTATTTCAATAAGGGCTAACGTGAGCCTGGGTTTATCACTCTCTCATAATGGCCTTCTAGTGAACTTGCCGTTTCAAAGAAGCTAATTATCTCCTCTGCACGACGGAACGGCAGAACCTGTTTGAGTTCACCGCCAAAAGCGGTGGTTTACCCATATCGAATTAACGGGGCGAACGGAATTAATCACAGAGTCTCCTGAATATTTGCGTTTATTCGCGGACGGTTAAGCTTTTATCTTTTAATAATATTCGTGGGATACATCAGGATTAAGTTACTTTAGATGAGCAACTGATCGGCGAGCATTTGAGTCATTTTTGCTGCGGGCACCGCCGGGCTAAACACATTGCCCTGGATGTAATGGCATTCTTTGGTTTTCAGAATATCGAGCTGGGCATGGGTCTCCACGCCTTCGGCGATGACATTGAGCGACAGGCTTTGGGTCATGCCGATAATGGCGGAACAAATGGCGCGATCATCGGTGTCGTAGGTAATATCGCGGATAAAGGAGCGGTCGATTTTGATCGTATCAATGGGAAAACGACGCAGGTAGCTGAGCGACGAATAGCCAGTGCCGAAGTCATCAATCGCAAAGCGCACACCCAGATTGTTCAGGTTTTTCAGCGCCGTGACGACGCTACTGGTGTTGCGCATAAGCATGCTTTCGGTCAGTTCCAGTTCCAGGTATTGCGGATTGACCTGGGTTTCTTTGATGATGTTCTGCAGGGAGGCGATAAAATGGCGGTTGTTGAACTGGCGGCTGGAGAGATTGACCGACATATGAACAAAGCCTATGCCGGACTGGTGCCATTGTCGTGATTGTTTACAGGCGGTTTCCAGCACCCATATACCGACAGGCTCGATTAGCCCGGTTTCTTCCAGCAGGGAAATAAAGTGATTGGGCATGACCAGGCCCAGCTCAGGATGCTGCCAGCGCAGCAGAGCCTCGACTCCGAAAATCTTTCCACTGCGGGTATCCACCTGGGGCTGGTAGTGAAGAATGAACTCGTTACGTTCAAGCGCATGGCGTAGACTGTTTTCCAGACTCAGGTGTTCAAAGACGTGGGCCGTCATGGTTTCGGAGTAATACTGGAAATTATTTTTACCCAGTTCCCTGGCTCGGCACATGGCGATGTCGGCATTGCGCAGCAGGGTATCGGGATCGTCGCCGTCATGCGGCGAGATGCTGATGCCGATACTGGCGGTGATGAAAATTTCATGGCTGTTGATTTCAAACGGCATAGCCAGTGAGTTCAGTATTTTCTGGGCGACAAGTGAGAGGCTGTTGTCCGAGTCAAAGTCATCCAGCAGAATAACGAATTCGTCACTGCCAAAGCGGGCGATGGTGTCGCCCTCACGGATGGTCTTTCTGAAGCGTTCGCCGAGCTGTTGCAACAGTTGATCGCCAGCGGTATGACCGAGACTGTCGTTGATATTCCTGAATCGATCCAGATCGAGGAACAGGACTGCCACCAGCCGATGGTGGTGCTGCGCTTTGGAAATGGCCTGCTGTAGCCGATCCATGAAAAGGTTACGGTTGGGGAGATCCGTCAGGCTGTCATGCTGGATCGGAGGCGTCTTGTCGCGGATGTGTTCGGAGACATCCCTGGCGATAACCATAAAGTGGGTGATGTCGGTATTGTCATCGATCAGGGGGCTGATGGTGAGATCCGTATGAAACAGCGAGCCATCCTTGCGTTTATGAATGAGGTTGTTGGAGTAGACTTTTCCCGCCAGCAGGGTGCTCCACATGTGAGCCATGTGAGCGTAGAATTCTTCACTCTGCCGGTCGGAGGAAAAGAAATTCGAGTCTTTACCGAGAACATCGTCAGAGGTGTAACCGGTGACTTTTTCAAAAGCGGGATTGACGTATTCGACAACGCCATGCACATCCGTCATGACGACTATGCTGGCTGTCTGTTCAATGATGCGGTTGAGGGGATGATGAGACATGGGCTGCGGCTATTTCTTAGTCTTGCCGACAAGTTCAATCGAGTAGGCATCCGGATCTTCGATAAAAGCAATAATAGTACTGCCCGCGTTCATGGGCCCGGCCTCCCGGATGATTTTTCCATTCTTCATTCTAATCGCATCACAGGCATCATATACATTATCCACTTCGATGGCGATATGACCAAAGGCAGTGCCGGGATCATAAGAATCGGTATCCCAGTTATAGGTTAATTCAATCACTGTTTGCTCGGATTCAGGGCCATAACCGAGAAAGGCCAGGGTAAAACGCCCCTCGGGATACTCTTTTTGCCGCAGCAAGCTCATTCCCATTATTTGCGTGTAAAAGTCAATGGAGCGTTGCAGATCAGCTACTCGCAGCATGGTGTGGAGTATACGCATAATTTTTGCCTCTTTTGATGCGTGGGATCGATGCCCCGTGTGTCTGAGGCCTGAATCGGTTCGATGAAGTGATTGGAAAACATAGTATACAAGTTTGACATGATAAGAGGCTGTTTCATCGGGTAGAATTCAGGCCATGTTTGAAACATTGCTACAAATGATCGCGCTGATTGCCTGTGGGGTAGGCTGGCGTTTTCTTCGCCCGGGCAAACTGAGTCCGGAACAGGTGAGGCTCGGCCTGACCGAGTCTGTTTATTACCTGTTTCTTCCGGCCCTGGTGCTGGTGGTTCTATGGCGCACACCCATTGGACTGGATTCGCTTAGAATCAGCCTGTTGGCCGCTACGGGCATTCTGTTTGCGTTGCTTTTGAGCGGCCTGGCCTGCCGCCTGTGCAGAATGCCCGCAGGCATTTCCGGCGCTATCATGCTGGCCTCGGCCTTCCCTAACGCCACTTATCTGGGGTTGCCTGTTCTGCAGGCCACGTTCGGCGATTGGGCGCGGAGCGTCGCCATTCAATATGATTTGTTTGCCTGTACCCCGCTGCTATTTACCGTCGGTATTCTGGTGGCCCAGCATCATGGCGAGCGTGATAGTGGCGCTGATGGCCGAGCAGGGTTTCTGAAAAGACTGGCGCGTATCCCCCCGTTATGGGCCGCCATAGCGGGTTGCGCGCTGAATATTCTTTCGGTTCCCCTGGACAGCAACCTGGAAATAGTTCTTAAGCTGCTCGGTGATACTGTCATTCCCCTGATGCTGGTGGCGCTGGGGCTGAGCTTGCAATGGCGCAGTATTTCTATGCAGCAGATCCTTCCGCTGATGGTGGTGAGTGGCATTCAGTTATTGTTAACCCCGCTGCTGGTCTGGCAACTGGCAAAAGTTTTGGGGCTGGAAGGCGATTTATTATCGGCCGTGGTGCTGGAAGCGGCTATGCCAAGCATGGTGCTGGGAGTGGTATTGTGTGATCGCTTTCGGCTGGATACCACGATTTATGCACTGGCGGTGACCGTCACCACACTTTTGTCGCTGCTGAGCTTACCGCTGTGGTTTAAGATCCTCTGACGGGCGCATCGTTGCGAAGGCTCAGGTTTACCGATGCCAGCAGCCCCAGTACTACCGCAAACCAGAGCGTGGAAACCCGGCTGATAATGGGGATAACCAGCGCCAGAGAATGATCAACCCCGGCTTGGCTAAGGAGCAGGTACATGACGGCTTCGGTAGCACCAATGCCCCCAGGTATAAACGACAGGGCGCCGGCCAGCAGGCTAATGGCGTAAATAGCCAGGGTCATGGTCAGCGGCAAGGGGGATCCCAAGGTTGTGAGAATGAAATAAAAGGCGAGGCCTTGCACGCTCCAGGCCAGCAGGCCCAGTAACAGGCCAGAATACAGACGGGGCAGTTGCAATAGCGCCTGGGCGGACTCAAGCAGCTTCGCCAGATATTCCAGCATGCGCTCCAGCTTTGAAATTCGCAGGATGCTGCCCAGATAACGCAGAAACTGTGGCAGTTTTTGGCTGCGCATCGCAGACAGCAGAATCAGTAGCGTCAGTGCGCAAAGGAAAACAAAATAGCGATACTCGTCAAAGTTCAACAATGCCAGCGAGGCCAGCAGGGTCACAATGATCAAATCCTGAAAGCGCTCACAGAAAAAACTGGCGAGGCTGTGCTTAAAGGGCACGTCATGATTTTTAAGGTAAAGGGAGCGAATGGTTTCACCGGCTTTGGCGGGTGTGGTGGTCAGCGCAAAGCCGGCAAGATAATAAATAAAATGCAACAGGCTGGGCAGGTGATGGCCCAGACAACGAATATAATATTGCCAACGCAGGAAGCGCAAAAGGTAGCTGATAAATGAGCAGGAGAGGATCAGCAGCCAGCCCGTGCCGCCCAGCGTAGCGGATGCATTGAGCAGGCTTTCTTTCCCGGCTGCCAGGGCAAAACCCAGATAAATGATGGCGCTGAATAGTAAAGACAGAGACAGGCTGCGCTTCTGTTTTGAGGTGAGCCTGAGGCCTGATGGCCCTAAATTGAGTCGCACTGATTTTAAATCTGCATAGCTGTGATCCGGGACTGATAATTATGCTGCAATGGCGTGATTTATGCAGCCTTTATTTTAGACATTTTTAAACGGCAGCGCGTCAAAATCAGGGCGGCAACGGACATGAAACGAAAATATATTCGCCATCCCTCGGAGGTGCCGATTGAGGTCGTGCAGGAACTGAATTCAACAGGCAGCATCAGGCCGTTACACGACATCAGTTATGGCGGACTGTGCTTCAATTGCCAAAGGCGCTTTAAAAAAGCGGATTCAGTGCAGGTTCGAATCAGCGTCACGGATTCACCCTTTGAAGTACAGGGGCGAGTGGTCTGGTGTAGGAAGAAGGGTAAACACTTTGAAGTTGGGGTTACTTTTAGCGGTGAGGATGAAGCCAATCGCGTACGCATGGTGGAGCAGATTTGCCAGATTGAACAATACCGTCACAAGGTGCTTGAAACCGAGGGCCGGGTACTCAGCAGCCAGACCGCGGCGTTTGAATGGATAAAAAAGCATGCCGCTGGGTTCCCCGATGTAGTGCGGTTCAGTTTTAGGCGACGATAACGTACAATGCCTGTATTTGCCAGCTATTCTAGAATATCACTTTGAGGAAACCAGTACATGGCTACGCATGTAGATGAATTAACCGTTGATTATACGGAAGACGGGCAGCTTGTTTCAAAACAACTTGACAAGATTATTCTGACCAAGGGTGCCTGGTCTACTATTATGTATCGGTATCAGGATTGGGACAGAAAAAAAGAAGAATTTGGTCCGGAAAAATACAGCATTCGCCGCTACCAGAAGCGCAATGGCGAGTATCAGCAGAAATCCAAATTCAATATTTCCAGTCGCGCACAGGCGGAAAAAATCGTTGATGCCCTGCAATCGTGGATCAGCAAAGACGAAAGTGAATAGGTCGGTACGAGATAGTTAGTATGCCATTTTAAATCTTTTTGGATCTCATTCCCGGCTGCTTGCAGCGGGACAGTGTATTTTTAAAGTTTCCAGACCGGCCTTAGATGAGTTTTAATCCTGAGGGATCCCCACAAAATAACCTTTAAAATTAAACAGATAAAAGAAATATCCGCCAATGAACGCGAATAAACGCCGATATTTTATGTTGATGTGCCTATGGCACAGAATACAATAATAACTGCTTTTGCCTTTATTCGCGTTCATTGGCGGACCGATAAGCTTTCGACTTTTAGAAAATATTCGTGGGGATACATCAGGTTTTAATCAATGAATCGACGCCGATATTTTCTTGCCTCGATAGGGCTGGCATCCCTGGCCGCAGTGACGATCTCCTGGCGCAGTCTGCGGGATGATTTGCCTGTGCTGTCCAAAAAACCCGCTAAAAAAGAACATCCACCTGTCAGCGAAGCCCCTGCGCGCGAGCTGGATGCCGAAGTAAAAGATCATCTGTATACGCTTAGTCACTTTGATCAGGATTTGAAGCGGGATATATTTTTGCCGGTGGCCGAGCAAGCCGTGTTTCAGCGTGTCCTGAGGCGTCTGGGAAAAATACAGGCACATGCAGGCTACGCGAATTTTAGTCTTATGAGCTTTGATGAAATGCTTAAATATGCGCGTAGCTATTCTGTTATCGAGGCATTTTCTGTAGGTGAAATTCAATTTATGGAAAAGATTTTCTTTCATGATGCTCATGACTATGGCTTTTTGGGTGAGAAAGTAATTTCTTCATTGACGGCAAAAGTCGTGAAAAAAGATATTATCAAGATTCGGCACAGTGGGAACTATTTGTTCAAGGGAGGATCACAGACGGTTTTTGAACGCCTGAAAAAAGATGTGGGTGACAGTCTGGTACTTACCTCCGGCGTTCGCAGCGTGGTGAAGCAAATGTATCTGTTTTTGGCAAAGGCACAGAAATGTAATACTAATCTTTCCCGTGCTTCGCGCTCGCTGGCCCCGCCGGGTCATTCCTATCATGCGCTGGGAGATTTTGATGTCGGTAAACGGGGTCTGGGAGTGCTGAACTTTACCGCCAGATTTGCACAGACTGAGGAATACCGGAAATTAATCAGACTGGGCTATGTTTCTATACGCTACACTAAAGATAATTATTTTGGTGTGCGTTACGAACCCTGGCATATAAAAGTTGTATAAAATGAAATTTGTCACAAGCATGGTTCTTTCTTTGTTCAGCCTGTGTGCGGTTGCAAGCACGGGATACCCGCCGCATTTTGATTTTAGACTGTACAAAAAAGAAGCCGCCAATACAGGGCCCACTATTCTAATTATTGGCGGCATACAAGGTGATGAGCCGGGCAGTTTCAATGCGGCAGCCCTACTGGCAACAGAATACACTATATCCAGAGGCAATTTGTGGGTGGTGCCGAATCTCAACTTCGAGAGCATCATTAAACGTTCCCGCGGTGTTTATGGCGATCTGAACAGAAAGTTTTCCAGGCTTGATCGAAATGATCCCGAATATGAACTGATACAGAAAATCAAGGCCATTATCCAGGATAAGCAGATCGATATGGTTCTGAATCTGCATGACGGCAGTGGTTTCTACCGTAAAAAGTATATTGATAAACTGCATAGTCCGCAACGCTGGGGGCAGAGCATTATCATCGATCAGGAGAAGATAAAAACACGCCATTATGGTGATTTGATGGCGTTGGCGAAACAGGTCAGGGAAACAGTCAATACCGAGATCAATGATGAGGGCGCACATTATCATATAAGAAATACACGCACCCGCGAAGGAAATGTGGAAATGGAAAAAACGCTGACATATTTTTCCATTCAAAATCAGAAGCCGGCCTTTGGACTGGAAGTCAGCAAAGAATATCCAACACATGAGCGCGTGTATTACCACCTCTTACTGGTGGAATCCTTTATGCGCAAGCTGGGCATTAAATTCAAGCGTAGCTTTGCTTTACAGAAGGCGGCAGTGAAAGACAGGATTGATAATCATGTTAACCTGTCAATTAACGACGGAAAAATTTACCTGGATGTTGCCCATGCCCGGCGCCGACTGACCTACGTGCCTTTGAAAAAGTCATCTCCGGTGAATCTTGATCCTGGTAGCCCCTTGATGGCCATTATCAACGACCATAATGGATATAGAGTTAGATACGGTAACCGTCATGTTACCTACCTGCAGCCACAATATTTTGATTATGATTCCAGTCTTAAAAAAGTAAGCATCGAGGTCGATGGTCAGACGAAAATGATTGCACTGGGAAGCATAGTGAAAATCAGAAATACTCTTTTAGTTGACCCGCTCCCCGGCTATCGCGCAAATATCATCGGATTTAAAAAAGCGGGTTTAAAGAATGAAGTAGGGGTGCTGATCAGGCGGGGTGATATTTCTTCACGTTTCTCGGTTGACCGCAGCGCCAGGCTGTTCCGGCTCGAATTTTATAAAGATAATAAATATTGTGGTATGCTGTTGTTAAGCTTTAACAATAAAAATTCTGCGCAATTATCCAGGCTCTCCGCTAATCTCGGAGCTTCTGTACCCTAATTTCCTGCGCGCTGAGCGATCTCAAAAAGGATCAATTATTCCCAACTTTATTTATGTCGCTGAATTATAAAACCCCCGATTATTTTCGCGATTTCCAATGTCTCGGCAGTGACTGCCCGGATACCTGCTGCCAGCGCTGGGAGGTAAAACTGGATCGCTCGCATTATCATCTGTTGCAGGAAAAAATGTCACCGGATAAGCGTGAGAGAGAGCTATTTAAAAATTATATTTATGTAAATGAACAGCCGGTAACGGGTGATCATGATTATGCGTTCATTCGCATGACGGATGAAGGCGGGTGTCCGATGTTGAGCAAGGATGGACTATGCAGCCTGCATGATCGCTATGGCATCGAGCCTCTGGGGGATGTCTGCGCTTTTTATCCAAGGGTGATCTCCCGTTGCGGATCCGATATGGAATTAAGTGGGGCGCTCTCCTGTCCGGAGGTGGCGCGCCTGTGCCTGTTGAGTAAGCAGCCGCTTAAGACAAGCCGTTTCAATGTTTCGCAATTGCCGAGATCAAGGGACTATCCGATTCAGCGGGAATTACCGCAGAATCCATTTGATTATTATGCCGATAATTTTCGTTTAGTGCGTCAGAAACTACTTGAACTGGCGGTATATGAAGCCTCTCCCCTGAACGTTCGCCTGTATGCGCTGGCTGAACTGGCGCAGCGAATTTCCGTTTATTACCATCGTGATTGTAAAACAATCGATGCTCAAAGGCTGGAGAGGGATTTACAACAGTCGCTGGACAGGGGAAATCTGAAAAATATCCGGAGTTATCTGGAACAGGATAATTCAGTCAACCTGCTTGCTATCCTGGTCGTGCGCGCCGTTCTGGAGATCAAAATCACGCAATTTCCGGATGAAAAATTAAGCCAGATGGCGAAAAATATTTTCACGGATTCAGCCATGGGTTCCGCGAATAGTATATCGGATGTTCCGATTGAAGATGTACAGAAAGCCTATGATGCCTTACGCCAGCTTGTAAGCCCGGTCATGAATGAAAAAATAGATCGCTATTTTACACGTTATCTCTGCAATTGCCTGTTTAGAGAATGGTATTTTACGATGCCGGATACTTTTACCTATATGCAGATGTTGCTCATTCGAATGGCGATGCTACGATTTCTTTTTTACAGCGAACCCCGGCTCATACCGTTACTAAAAGAATACGAACAGGCCGATAGTAAGGGCCAGTTCCATTTGCAGGCAGAACTTGACTCACTGGCGATCACCCTGGTCTATAATTTTGCGCGTGCCGTTGATCAGAACCTGTCTTTCCTGCAGTTGGTTTATACCGCTATCAGCGAACAGGATATGTTTAATTTTGATTACTCGCTGGCATTCGTTAAGTTCTAGCGAGAGACGGAAAAGCGGCCTGGCACCGATTTTCGCTACATTTTACGCTATGTAATTAGTCATAGAGGGGTCGATAATTCTGGATGGTTCTTTATCTCCGGCCCAAGTCTTCTTTGTAAAGCATTTAAAATCAATAGCTTATACTTTTTCTGCTGGGCTGGGTGCAGGGCCATTAAAATTTTCGCAGGACCCGCCAGGCAGACATTTGTGGCTATCTTTGCGGGGAACTTGCTAAAATAGATCCCGGTAGCATATTTAGCAGGCTCAACTTTGACTGGATGGATCCCGGGACAATGTATTACGACTTCTTTAATCTGAGTGAACATCCATTTCGACTGACCATCGATCCGAAATTTTTATTTCTTAGCAGCAACCACTCCCGCGCCCAGGCATATATGGAATATGCTGTACGCAATCGTGATAAATTGTTCATTCTTTCCGGTGAGATAGGATCAGGAAAATCGCTGGTTATTCAGGATCTGCTGACAAGTCTGGATGACAGCACGCTGGCTTTTAGAATTCATCAGACGCTGTTAACCAATGTCGAATTTTTGCAGATGCTGTTGCGTGAGTTCGGCATAAAGTCTTTCCACGATCGCAAGGTGGAGTTGCTGGATCAGATTTATACTTACCTGGTGGAGCAGCATAGGAAAAGTAAACAGATCGTTCTGATTATCGATGAAGCACAGAATCTGGCGCCTGATGTTATGGAAGAAATCCGCCTCTTGCTTGAATTTGAAGAAGACGGTGAAAATCTATTGAGCCTGTTCCTGGTTGGGCAACCGGAACTCAATGAGATTATTGACCGGCCGGAACTGGAACAACTGCGGCAGCGTGCGCGCCTGCGTTATCACCTCGATGCGCTGGATGAAGAGGATGTCAAAAACTACATCAACCATCGG
>CAZQVV010000058.1:0-16331 GCA_964596835.1 uncultured Thiohalophilus sp.
CTGGCTAAAAGACAAATCACTCACCGATCTGGATAATCTGCCGGAACCGCATGAATTGGCTGAAGAAATTATTGAAAATCTGGAAGCCGGGCTGGCCAGCTTCCGGGAGATAGCGGGTGTGTTGTGATTTTAACCTCTTGTTTACTAAAAGCGAGGGAGATCCCATTCTGAATCTTCCTCATCATCTATCTCAGGAATAACAAGTAGTGTCATCGTTCGGTCATATTCAGCATTTCTTATAGAACTGTAATATATTGAGTTTGGTAAATCTCTATAGTTTGTAATCCAGTCAATCGTATCGCACTCATCTAGGTAGCCGGGAACATCTTGAACAGGTGTATCTGGTGTTGTTTTCAGGTGCTTTGGAAATGATATAGGATTAATAAATGTAGTGAAGGATAGTGATCTTATCGGCACAAGTTGAAATCTTCAAGCTAACACGGATTCAAAAAATGAGCGTTAGCCAGGCTTTGTGATAGCCGCCCTTTGGGACTAGCACTATTAAGCAAAAATACGGAAAAGTGATGGTTGTATGTTATTGAAATAGCTAAAAATGGTGCGCCTGACAGGAGTCGAACCTGTGACCCCCGCCTTCGGAGGGCGGTACTCTATCCAGCTGAGCTACAGGCGCATATCCGTGCGGTGTTGATTATACCGCGATGGGCGGGGTTCGTCTAACAGACTGATTCTGTTTGATTGTCAGGGCGAGTTCGCAAAATAGTGTTCTTTTGTCATTCCAGCTAAACGGGTGCCTGAGGGTGCGCTATTCTGCAAGCATTTCTCTCAGATTGGCAAGGTGCGCCTGGCCTCGTTGCAGACGCTCTTGTGGATCCATTTTCACCCCTTCTCCGGTCCATTGCAGATCATCGCCGGGCAGTTCATCAATGAAGCGGCTGGGGGTGCAGTCGACAATTTCGCCATAACGTTTTCTTTTTTGAGCGAAGCTCAGGGTCAGGGTTTTCTGCGCACGGGTAATGCCGACATAGGCCAGTCGACGCTCCTCTTCAATCGTGTCATTTTCAATGCTATTGCGGTGAGGCAGCAGCTCTTCTTCCATGCCAACAAGATAGACATGGGGAAATTCCAGCCCTTTGGCGGCATGCAGGGTCATTAAACTTACCTGATCGCCACGATCATCTTCATTTTCTCGTTCCAGCGTGTCGAGCAGGGTGAGCCGGGCAATCAGTTCGCCTAAACTGGCTTCGGGGGTCGTTTTGGCCATGCGGGCTATCCAGCTTATGAGTTCCTTGATATTACCGATGCGCCGGTTAGCCTGCGCTTCATCTTTGCTGTTATCCAGCAACCACTGATCATAATCAATGTTGCGCAGCATGAGATTAATGGTTTCCACCGGATCATCATTTTCCGCTTTATTAGCCAACGTCAGTATCCAGTCGCAAAAGGTATGCAGGCGTTCAGCGGCGCGCGTAGACAGATGCTGCGCCAGTCCCAGTTCAAAGCAGGCATTGAACAGGCTGCTGTTGCGTTCACTGGCGTAGTGGGATAATTTTTCAAGCGTGCTTGGGCCAATCTCCCGGCGTGGTGTGTTGATGACGCGAACAAAAGCATTGTCATCTTCGGGATTGGCCAGTAGACGCAGGTAGGACATGATGTCCTTGACTTCCGCATAGGCAAAGAAGGAGGTGCCGCCGCTCAAATAATAGGGAATGTCATGTTCCCTTAGGACCCGTTCGAACAGGCGGGACTGGTGGTTGCCGCGATAGAGTATGGCGTAGTCTTTGAACTTTGTGCGGTTGACGAATTTATGATGCAGAAGTTCGGATATGATTTGTTCTGCTTCGGCTTCTTCATTGGCAACGCGTATAATACGGATGGGATCGCCGTGACCCAGATCACTCCAGAGTTTTTTCTCGAAGATATGCGCGTTATTGGCAATCAGGGTGTTGGCGGCATGCAGAATCCGGCGGGTGGAACGATAATTCTGCTCTAGTTTGATGATTTCAAGATTGGGGAAATCCTCTTTCAGCAGGGCCATGTTTTCCGGTTGGGCACCACGCCAGGTGTAGATGGACTGATCGTCGTCGCCCACCACAGTGAGGTTGCCGCGTACCCCGGTGAGCATTTTAACCAGCTCGTACTGGGCGGTATTGGTGTCCTGGTATTCATCCACCAGTAAATAGCGGATGCGATTTTGCCAGCGTTCCAGGACCTCGGGATGTTCGCGAAAGAGCAGGCCAGGCAGCATGATTAGATCATCAAAGTCGACGGCATTATAGGTTTTTAAATGATGATTGTATTGTTGGTATAAAGTGGCGGCGGTGCTTAAAACGGGATCGCCATCAGCGTCTTTTAGTGCCTGATCCGGCTGAATGAAGGCGCTTTTCCAGTTTGAAATTTGCCACAGATTCTTTTCCGCCTGATTGCCATGATCACCGAAGGCCTTTTTCATCAACTCCTTGAGCAGGGCCACACTATCGGTATTGTCGTAGATGGAAAAGCCCGCCTTGTATCCCAATATTTCAAGCTCACGGCGAATGATATCCAGGCCAAGAGTATGAAAAGTTGAGACCCGCAGTCCCCTACCCTGATTTTTTTCCAGTAGTTTTTTCACCCGGCCTTTCATTTCGCGGGCGGCTTTGTTGGTAAAGGTAACAGCAGCGATGTTGCGCGGATCGATGCCGCAGCGCTGAATCAGGTAGGCGATTTTCCGGGTAATCACCCGGGTTTTGCCGCTGCCTGCACCGGCCAGAACCAGTGAGGGACCATCGAGATGTTTAACCGCGGCTAACTGGCGGGGGTTGAGACTGGTTTGCATAGTGTCGGGGATTCATCTCGAAAGCGCTATTGTAGGCGCTGATCTGCAAAAGATCGAGATTGACATTTACGGGGAAGACGTTTGGTTGGCGCGTGATTTTTTTATACGCGCAGAAAGTGGGCGCATCAACAGGATGCGCCCACGGTGTCAGCAATGGTGACTGAATCGAAGGTGGGGGGCATCAGCGGTGAGATCAGTGAAATCTTCGCCACTCAGATGTACCAGCTCAGTATGATTGCCGGCTTCAAAATAAATCTCGTCACATTCGCTCAGGCTGTCATCGACGACCGCGTCATAGCCAAAGGCTTTGACCATAGGGGGGATAGCACCTGTAGCGCAGTCTTCGAACATATCCTTGATTTCATTTTCGGTGGCGAGTTGCAGATCACGTCCCAGCTCTTCACTCAGAGTTTCGATTTCGACCGTGTGGGTAGCGGGCAGCACCGCCATCAGATAACCGGTCTCATCTTCCAGTACCACACATTTGGCCAGTTTTTCACCGGGAATATGTGCCGCCTCAGCCGTGCGCATGCTGCCGCTGATCCAGGCATGGTGTACCAGCTCGTAATCCACGCCTTCCCACTCCAGGTATTCCAGTAATGAGATCGACATTGCCATAATTACGCCCTCCGGTTTCGTCTTGGGTATTGTCCAGGATATCTACAACTATAGCCGAATATATCATTTGTGCGGGATCTTTTAGTAAAATAACCCATAAAGATACTACGATATTTATTCGGGGATATTGATTAAGGCCGTTCAGATGGGATGTGCCGGTACCCAATGGCCTCGGCCAGGTGCGGCGGCTGGATAGTGTCTGCTTCTGCCAGATCGGCGATGGTGCGGGCGACTTTCAGAATCCGGTGGTAGGCGCGGGCGGATAGATTCAATTGCCGGCTGGCTCGCTCAATCAGGGCGTCTCCGGCCTGGTTGATAGCGCAGAAGCTTTCGATACCTCGGTTATCAAGGCAGTTATTTGGGAACGGGCTGCGTTGGAGTTGACGCTCCCGTGCTTGCTGTACCCGGGTGCGAACGGTCGTACTGTTTTCCTCATGGCTCGCCTTTTTCAGTATATCCAGTGGCACCGCGGATACCTCGATATGCATGTCGATACGGTCCAGCAAGGGACCGGAGATTCTATTTCGATAGCGTTGAATACGTTCCGGACTGCAACGGCAGCGTCCATCGTTCTGGCCGTGATAGCCGCAGGGACAGGGGTTCATGGCGGTGACCAGCTGGAAGCGTGCCGGGAACTCGGCCTGATGCGCGGCGCGTGAAATCGTGATCAGGCCGGATTCCAGCGGCTCACGCAATACTTCCAGTACCCGGCGGTCAAATTCCGGTAATTCGTCCAGAAACAGCACCCCATTATGTGCAAGTGAAATTTCTCCCGGCCTGGGTTGGCTGCCGCCACCGACCAGCGCCACGGCGGAGGCAGTGTGGTGGGGCGCGCGAAAAGGGCGCTGTTTCCAGTTCGTGACGGAAAAGCCCTGGGAGCTAATGGAATAGACGGTTGCGCTCTGTATGGCTTCCTCCTCATCCATGTTCGGCATAATCCCTGGCAGGCGGCTAGCCAGCATGGTTTTACCGGCCCCGGGGGGGCCGATCATTAGCAGGCTGTGCCCCCCTGCGGCGGCGATCTCAAGTGCGCGTCTGGCATGGGGCTGGGCTTTCACATCGGCCAGATCCGGGTACTGAACGGGCTTTATTTCGGGTGTATGTGGATGAAAGGAGAGTATTTGCTGGCCCGCGAGATGGGCGCAGACATCCAGCAGATGATTCGCTGGAATAATCTCCACGCCTGAAATCAGGGCGGCTTCATCGGCATTGCTACCGGGTAGAACCAGTTTGCGGCGCATGCTCCGGGTGTGGAGTGCCGCCGGCAACACACCATGTACCGGACGTAGCTCACCGGATAAAGCCAGTTCGCCAAAAAATTCATAGTCAGCGAGTTGCTGTTGGGGGATTTGCCGGGAGGCGGCGAGGATCCCGAGCGCAATGGCCAGATCGAAACGGCCACTGCCCTTGGGGAGATCGGCCGGGGCGAGATTGATGGTGATGCGCCGGGCGGGAAACTCAAAATGGCTGTTGAGCAGAGCGGCACGGACTCGATCCTTACTTTCCTTGACCTCGGTGTCAGGCAGACCGACGATAGACAGGGCTGGTAGGCCATTAGCCAGGTGAGTTTCAACGTGAACCAGGGGGGCTTCAATACCGCATTGCGCGCGGCTGTAGATGACGGCGAGAGACATGGTATTCCATTCCCTGGAAATTATTCATTAGCGAAGACGAGGGGGGTGCCACGGTGTTTGATGTTTTGCCCCGATCCATTCTGAGGGGTATTAAGGCTTATTCAGATTTCAGGGTCAAGTGTTGTTTGAGATTCCGCTACTTTGCCATGTACAGAATGCTTCGGGAAAACATACAGAAACACATTTTATGACAATGACCTGGCTGTATGCGGCACCGTGCGGATAAAGCGTGAATGCCGGTTTATGGCGTGTGCGAAAAGCCGGTGAAAAACATCGCTGTTTTCACCGGCTTTCCACGTTTGCTTTTTATAGTATGTAACCGCGCTCGTCGTGTTCGGAGAGATCCAGTCCCTCGGTTTCGGCATCTTCACTGACCCGCAGACCTATGATTGAATCAATGACCTTCAGAATCACCCAGGTTGCGGTGCCGCTATAAACCAGTGTAACCAATACGCCGGTGAACTGGACACCGAGTTGTCCGCCGATGCTGGTGATATTGCCTCCGAAACCGGTCCCGCCCAATGAGGTGGCGCAAAACACACCGGTCAACATAGCGCCTATAATGCCGCCCACCGCATGGACGCCAAATACGTCCAGAGCGTCATCGTAGCCCATGGCGCGTTTGAGTTTGGTGGAAGCCAGTAAGCAGCCGACACCGGCTGCGGCGCCAATGGCCAGGGCGCCCATCGGTCCGACTGAGCCGGACGCGGGGGTAATGGCTACCAGGCCTGCAACAGCGCCTGAGGCAATACCCAATACGCTGGGTTTGCCATGGATTAGCCACTCACTGAACATCCAGGCAATCGCCGCCATGGCGGTCGCGATTTGAGTCACCGCCATCGCCATACCGGCGGTACCGTCCGCTGCCAACTCGCTGCCGGCATTGAACCCAAACCAACCGACCCACAACATGGACGCGCCAATGATGGTGTATCCCAGGTTGTGTGGTGGCATCGCAGTACCTGGATAACCCTTGCGCTTACCCATCACAATAGCCGCTACCAGACCCGCGATACCTGCATTTATATGCACGACGGTACCCCCGGCGAAGTCGAGAATGCCTTTACTACCCAGCCAGCCGCCCTCACCCCAGACCCAATGGGTGATCGGGGCATAGACAACAGTCAACCAGACGGCCATAAAGATCAACATGGCGGAAAACTTCATGCGCTCGGCAAAAGCGCCGACAATTAAGGCCGGGGTGATAATGGCAAAGGTCATTTGAAAGACCATAAAGACCGTTTCAGGAATGCTGCCGCTCAGGGAATTCACGGTCACGCCCTTTAAAAACATCTTTGAGAGACCGCCCCAATAAGCGCCTGGTCCGCCGAAAGCGATACTGTAACCGTAGATGACCCAGAGTACGGTTACCATAGCGGTGATAGCAAAGCACTGCATCAAGACCGAGAGCACATTTTTGCTTCGCACCATGCCGGCGTAAAAGAGTGACAGCCCTGGAATGGTCATAAAGAGTACCAGGGCCGTAGCGGTCAACATCCAGGCGGTATCACCGGACGAGAGTTTGTCCTGTGCATAGGCAAGTGCAGGAAAAACAGCACCTGCGAGTGTCACTAGCCCAAACGTTAGGCGCGTCTTAATTAACTTCAACATTTTCGAGATCCTCCCCCGTTATAGTGCTTCGGTGCCGCTTTCGCCGGTCCGAATACGTACAGCTCGTTCAACATCCATGACAAAAATCTTGCCATCCCCAATCTTGCCGGTATTCGCCGCCTTACTGACGGCCTCGATCACCTGGTCGACCAGGTCATCGCTGACCACAGCCTCGACTTTAACCTTGGGCAAGAAATCCACCACGTATTCCGCACCGCGATAGAGCTCGGTGTGGCCCTTTTGTCGACCAAAACCCTTAACCTCGGTGACCGTAATGCCCTGCACACCGATATCGGAGAGCGCCTCACGTGCATCATCGAGTTTGAAAGGCTTGACGATTGCCATTACCAGTTTCATGTCATCAACCTCCTAAACCAAGTTATTGAAAATCGATTCACCCCCAACTCCCTGAAGTCTACAGGCGCTTTTTAATTATCAGCATGCCATGACCTCTGCATTGAAAATGCCATCTTGCGGGCAAACAAATGCACAGGCTGTGCCAATACGAGAAATCCATAAGATACATACAATTAGGGTTGTTTTAGAATTTTGACGAACATCAATTGCACCAAAGTACAACAAGCCTGGGCACCATAACGCACTAATACGGTGCAGCAACTGTTCAGTAAAACAAGTTACTCCTGAGGATATGTTGATGGGTTTCGCTTCCCTCTACCCATCCTACGGATAGCCAAAAGTGGGTAGGATGGGTAGAGCGAAGCGAAACCCATCAACTGAAAATCCGCACAGGGCAGATTTTTTAACGTCGCTTTGAGCGACAAAAAGAGGTGCCTGTGGTGGTTTGCTCTGCTCAGTGCCAACCGGTATACAACACCCTTCGGCAAGGGTGCTGAATAGCTACTTTTTGTATAGAACGAAGGTTCCGGCAACGGTTTAGTGAATCCTTGAGTGGATCCTTATTCTTTTCTTTCCAGATTTTTCACCTGTTCTTCCAACGCTTCCAGTCGGCTTCGGGTGCGGATGAGGACATCATGTTGTATATCAAATTCCTCCCGTGTGACCAGATCCATTTTTCGCAGAGTGCTTTTAACCGCCGCGCGAATATTTTTCTCCGCATCCCGGCCAAGTGTGGTCAGACTGGCAGGTAGCCCCGCCATAATGCGATCAATTATGCTGTCGAGAGGGTCGTTTTTTGTCATGGTTGATACCTTTACTGTTTTAATCATTATAGTGTGAGTTGCTTTTTGATAACATAGGCCGATCCTGTTTTATACCAGAGAGGGGCCCCCTATTATGCCGTACCGCAAATACCTGCTTGCCAGTTTATTCGTCACCAGTAGTCTGCTGGCCAACCCGTCCCACGCTGCACCGGCTGATTATCAGCTCAGTGCTAATTTCGGCGTGACCTCGAACTATGTTTGGCGTGGCGTGAGCCGTTCAAATAATATGGCGGCGGCTTCGGGCGGGGTGGACTACCATCGCAAGAAGGGGGGGTATGCCGGGGTGTGGAGTTCCAGCATGGCGGGGGGCGATTATGAGCTGGATTTTTATGGCGGTTATAGCGGAAAGACAAAGTCAACCAAATATGATGCTGGTCTGATTATGTATAACTACCCGGGTGGTAGCCGCTACCAGGATACCACCGAGGCTTATCTGAACATGGATTTCAGCGTGATGACCCTGCAAGCGGCGCTGACCTTGAACAAGCAGGGAACCAGCCAGTCCAACGATATCTATCTGAGTGCGGCAACGGAGGTGGATCTAAAAAAGGGGTTAGCCCTGACGCTGTTGTTGGGCACCTACCAGTTTGATGATCCTGCCTATGAAAGCTATGTTCACGTCAGGGCGGCCATTACCAAAGGCGAGTTTAGCTTTTCGCTGGACAAGAACAATAAATCCAGGTCGGCTAATGCCGGGGATATTCTTTTCGCGGCATCCTGGTCGCATGCCTTTGATCTGTAAATTTCACTGGGGCGGTTAAAACAGATATTTGTCTCGACTTGATTATATTTACGTTGCCTTCAAATCAAAGAAAAAGCCTGTCGAAAGACAGGCTTTTTTATAGCTGAAACGCACAGAAGTGGTGCGATTCGCCTGGGGATGATGCCTGATGGAGCACAAAAAGGGTGCGTTCTCTGGAGGTTTGTCGTTAAGCCTTTGAAATATAAGTTTATGTTTTGCTGGCATGGCCTGTGCAGTAAGGGTGCCTAAGGACCTGCAAGGAGTTGCGGGAAGTAACATGTTTATTATTAATCCTGACTAACTTTTGGGGAGAAAATGATTATGAAAATGATGACGAGGTGGCTTATTTCCGGCTCATTGGCTATGGTTCCGGTATGGGCAAACGCCGCCGCGCCGACACTGGGCGAGGTGCTGGATGCTTCTGGAATTAACGTCAGTGGCTACGCGGATACCTCTTATACCTATAGCGCACAGGGTAGAACAACGGGCCGAATCTTTGATACTCAGCCCAACTCCTTCAATGTCAACATGCTGGGGCTATCCATCAGCAAGCTGCCGGAAGAGGGTTTCGGCGGGGCGGTGGTGCTGAATGCAGGCTCGGATGCCAATGTTACCGCCTCCGGGGGAACGGGTAGTGCGGATGAGTTTGATGTGCAACAGGCCTATGCCAATTATGCCAGCGGTAACAGCTCGGTGATGTTTGGCAAGTTTGCGACCCTGGACGGGGCAGAAGTCATTGAAAGCAAGGATAACCTGAACTTCTCACGTTCCATTCTTTTTGGTTATGCGATTCCCTTCACGCATACCGGTGTGCGTTTTAGCTATGCGCCCGGTGGCGCCTGGTCTTTTATCGCGGGCATCAACAATGGCTGGGACAATCTTAAGGATGACAACAAGAGCAAGTCGCTCGAATTGCATGCGAGCTATGCGCCTTCCGACCTCTGGAATGTCAGCGTACAGACCATGAGCGGTGACGAGCAGGTCAAGGGTTATGCTACGACAGGTCCACAGGGCAATCGAACCCTGCTGGATATCGTCGCGACGCTTAATGCCTCTGACGCCCTGTCCTTTGTGCTCAATATTGATTCCGGCGCTCAGGAAAATGCAGTCAATGGTAACAGCAAGGCCACGTGGTCGGGTGTTGCGCTCTATGCCAACTATGCGCTATCGAGCAAATGGCGTACGGCTGTGCGTATTGAGTCCTTTGATGACAAGGATGGCTATCGTACCGGTTCAGTACAGAAATGGAAGGAAGCCACGCTGACTCTGGCGTATAGTGCCAGCAAGAATATCGAGCTGCGAGGTGAAGTACGCCGGGATTCATCAGACAAGAACTATTTTGCCAAAGATAATGGAAGCTATACCGATTCGCAGAACACGCTGGCATTTGAAGCAATTTATATGTTCTAAGCTGTTTCTAGTTTGTTAGCAACGAACCTGCCTGAAACCAGGCAGGTTCATTTTTCAGGAGTGATTCATATGAAAATGGTTATGGCAATCATCAAGCCTTTCAAGCTTGATGATGTACGTGAAGCTCTGTCTGAAATGGGAGTACAGGGGATTACGGTAACGGAAGTCAAGGGTTTTGGGCGTCAGAAGGGCCACACTGAACTGTATCGTGGCGCGGAATATGTCGTTGATTTTTTACCCAAGGTAAAAATTGAGGCGGTGGTCAAAGAGGATCTGGTCGATCAGGTGATCGAAGGCATTACCAAAGCAGCTAATTCCGGTAAAATCGGCGATGGCAAAATCTTTGTTTTCGCGATTGAACGGGCGGTGCGTATTCGCACCGGCGAATCTGGCGAAGAAGCTTTGTAAGACTGGGGAGAATAATGGAAAACCGAATTTTTAAGTTTTAGTATGCCATGGATCCCATGAACGGGCGCTTTATGCGCCCGTTTTTTTTGAATACGCAAAATACAGGGATGTGAAGGCCGGGGATTGTCAGTGATCTGTTTCCCGGATTCTTGTAATCTGGCTTAATGAGCTCACTAATCATTAATGAGCTGGCGCTACTGGATATTCAGCCCGTCAGTTTTACGCTGCAAGCCGGTGAATGCGTCGGCTTAAGCGGGCCTTCCGGGGAAGGCAAGTCCTTGTTGCTACGTGCGATGGCTGATTTGATCCCGCACCGTGGCAAGGTCCATCTCGATGGGGAGGATTGCGATCACATTAATCCGGCCGAATGGCGCCGCCGGGTGGGACTGTTACTGCCGGAGAGTCACTGGTGGTCAGACCGGGTGGGAGACCACTTTTCCAGGCCTGACAGAGACATGGTGGGTGTGCTGGGTTTTGATGAAGCGGTATTCGACTGGCAGATCTCACGCTGCTCCTCGGGTGAAAAACAGCGTCTGGCATTGTTGCGTCTGTTGGCCAACCAGCCACAGGTGCTGCTGCTGGATGAACCGACCGCCAGCCTGGATCCGAGCAGTGTGGGGCGGGTGGAAGCCCTGATTGAAAAATATCGGCATGAGCATCAGGCGCCGGTACTGTGGGTAAGCCATGATCCGGCCCAGCTTGGACGGGTGGCAAGTCGGCAACTGCGGCTTGAGGATAAACAATTACAGGAGTTTGCTGTATGAACGCCATTCAGCTGACTATGCAGGATCTCAGTATGGCCGCGCTACTGGTGTTATTGCTGGCGGCACTGTCGTTTGTCATGCGCCTGCAACTTGAGCGACAGATTATACTATCCGCCATCAGGACAACGATTCAATTACTGTTAATTGGGCTGGTGTTGAAAAGTTTGTTCGCCAGCAGCCACCTGTTCTGGATCGGCCTGATGGCGTTGCTGATGCTGGCCGTGGCTGGGCGGGAGGTCATGCGACGTCAGAAACGGGCGTTCAGTGGCTGGTGGGGGTATGGTCTGGGCACCCTGTCCATGTTTGTCTCCTCCTTTGCCACCGCGATATTCGCCCTGCTGGTGGTCATTGGCACCCAGCCCTGGTATCTGCCTCAGTATTCCATTCCGCTGTTAGGCATGATGCTGGGAAATACCATGAATGGCGTGGCGTTGGCGCTGGACAGGTTAACCTCCAGCGCCTGGCAACAGCGCGCGGTGATAGAAACACGTTTAAGCCTGGGACAGGAATGGTCGGAGGCCATCCGGGATATTAGCCGGGACAGTTTGCGTACCGGTATGCTGCCGATTATCAATGCCATGGCCGCAGCCGGTATCGTCAGTCTGCCGGGCATGATGACCGGTCAGATTCTTTCCGGCACGCCGCCACTGGAAGCCGTCAAGTACCAGATCCTGATCATGTTCATGATTGCCTCGGGTACCGGATTTGCAACCGTGATGGCCACCTGGCTGGGTGCGCGGCGTCTGTTTGATGCGCGTCAGCGTTTAAGTCTTTATCGGCTGTCGAATTCCGGAGTAAAATAAAAAACCATTTTTATCATGGAGTGATGATGAAAAAAAGATTCTGTTATTTTGTGGGGCTAGTGCTCCTTAGTCTGTCAGTGGCGCAGGCCCAAATTTATAAATGGCTGGATGATAACGGTCAGGTGCATTATAGCGAGAAAGCGCCGGACAAGAAGCGCGCGGCAAAGGAAATTCATTTACCCCGTTATACGCCACCGCAAGCGGCCACGGCAAGTCCGGCGCAGCGCAAGCAAAAACGTAACAACCTGCTGCGCGCCTTTGATGAAGAACGCAAGCTGCGCAAGGACGCCCAGGCCCAAAAAAATCAACAGGACGCACGCCGCCGACGCAATTGTATTTTTGCCCGGGATCAACTTAAAAACTATCAGCGGGCCACAGCACTTTATAATCTGGATAAACAGGGGAAACGGATCTATCTTTCCGATAGCCAGCGCAGCCGTTCCGAGGCCAATTTAAAAAGTCAGATTAGCAAGTGGTGTAATTAGCACCTTAACCTTAGAAATGATTTTCTGTGTGTGCGGCCTTGTCTCCGCGTAACTGTTCAGTACCATTGTCTGGGATATTGTATGTAGGTTGGTGCTGAGTCATGATCTTTATGGCGAAGCCCAACGCTCAAGTTAATTGCAGGCCTGGAATGTTGGGCTTCGCGTTGCTCAGCACCAACCTACGCATCTACTCATTTCCTCGCTGGGCAGTGATTGGAGATTTCGCCCCCTGTGAGCTGAATAGTTAGGTCTCGGCATTTTTCATAAACTCCGGTACGGCCAGCGCGCCAGCATGAATGTCGGCGTTGTAATACTGGCAGGCAAACGTATTTTGTCGCACATCCTGTTCCCGGAAACTGCGAAGCTCGGTATTAGCTGCAAGAGTGGCGCTCCACCAGCCGGAGGGATAAATCGGCTGCGGAAAATTCAGCGTGGCCTGCTGGCTGAACCCGGCGGTCTGCATGCGTTGGTACATGTTCAATAAAATCTCCTGATGCAGCAGGGGCGATTCGCTTTGTTGCACCAGGATACCCTCGTGATTCAGGGCTCGGCGGCAGTGGCGATAAAATTCCGCGCTAAACAGTACTTCACCGGGGCCGACGGGATCAGTGCTGTCAACGATAATGACATCCAGACTGTCAGGGGCGACTTCACGCAGCCATTGTATGCCATCGTTGAAATGCAGTTCGGCACGCGGATCCTGATTCGATTCGCACAGTTCGGGGAAATATTTTTCCGACAGCCGGGTGACGCGTTCGTCGATGTCCACCTGCCAGGCCTGTTTTATCTCTGGGTGTTTCAACACTTCGCGCAAGGTGCCGCAATCGCCCCCGCCGATAATCAGCACACGCTGCGGCGCAGGGTGAGTGAACAGCGCGGGATGGGCCATCATTTCATGATAAAGAAAATTATCCCGGCTCGAGACCATGGTGCAGCCGTCGATGACCATTAATTTGCCAAAGCTCTGGGTCTCAAAAATCTCGATTTTCTGATACGGCGTTTGTTCTTCGTGGAGTTTGGATTCCAGCTTGAGTGAAAAGGCGGTGCCGGTTTCATCGATGGCTTCGGTGAACCAGGTTTCTGTATCAAACGACATAAGATTTCCAGACTTAATGTGAAACAGAAAAGATACAAGATACAAGGGTAAAGATACAGGCTGATATATGCTTTAGAGTCTGTATCTTCTGTCTTTTCTCTTGTATCTTCCTACATTATGAAAAACTGGACGATCACGCAATCGAAGACGCTCTATAACGTGGATAGCTGGGGCGCCGGCTATTTCGACATCAACGCACAGGGACATTTGCAGGTCTACCCGACGCAGGAGCCAGATCGCAGCATCGACATATACAAAGTTGTGCAGACGGCCCTGGGACAAGGTCATCGCCTGCCTTTGCTGCTACGTTTCAGCGATATTCTGCAACACCGTGTGCAGAGTCTTTGCCAGGCTTTTTCCACCGCGATAAAGGCCGAAGCTTACACGGGGGGCTACACGGCAGTATATCCGATCAAGGTCAATCAGCAGCATAGTGTGGTGAACGAACTATTGGCCAGTGCCGAGCCGCTGGGGCTGGAAGCTGGCAGCAAGTCGGAATTGATAGCGCTACTGGGCATTTCAGCGCAGGCCGATCAAATGATCGTCTGCAACGGCTACAAGGATCGGGAATACATCCGTCTGGCGCTGACGGGGCAGAAACTGGGCCAGCGGATCTATCTGGTGATTGAAAAACTCTCTGAACTGGAACAGGTGCTGGAACAAGCCGCTGCGTTGCAGGTCCAGCCACGCCTGGGGCTGCGTGTGCGCCTGGCCTCCCTTGGCGAAGGCAACTGGCAGAATACCGGCGGGGAGAAATCTAAGTTTGGCCTCTCTGCCGCCCAGGTGTTGACGATGGTGGCGCGGCTGCGCGAGGCAGGCAAACTTGATTATTTACAAATGTTGCATTTTCATCTGGGTTCACAATTGGCGAATATTCGTGACATCCAGCGTGGTATGCAGGAGTGCGCGCGCTATTACGCCGAGTTGCATTGTTTGGGGGCGGCGATAGATTGTGTCGATGTGGGGGGAGGGTTGGGAGTGGACTATGAGGGCAGTCATTCCCGCCGCGCCTGTTCCATGAATTACAGCCTCGACAGTTATGCCCGTCACATTGTGCATGCTTTGAAGGAAACCTGTGAGCAGCAGGATTTGCCGCATCCACAGATTATGACGGAGTCAGGGCGCGCCATGACCGCTCACCATGCGCTGCTGGTGACCAATGTCATTAATACCGAACAGGTGCCGGCAGAGACAGCCATTGAATTACCGGATAGTCATACGCCTGCGGCATTGCAGGAACTCGGACAGCTTCAACAATTATTGGCTGAGGACGAGGTTAGTAGCTATACCGCCATCGAGGCCTGGCACGATGTGCGTTATTGGCTGGGTGAAGCGCAGACCCTGTATACCCACGGCATGCTCAACCTGGCGCAACGGGCGGCGGCGGAGGCGCTGTATTTTGCCTGTTGCCGCCATATCCGGGACTGCCTGAGTCCTCTGCAGCGCAGCCACCGTGAAGTGCTGGATGCCCTGAATGAAAAACTGGCGGACAAGTATTTCTGTAATTTTTCTTTGTTCCAGTCCATTCCTGATGCCTGGGGCATTGGCCAGATTTTTCCGATTATGCCGCTGCACCGTCTACAGGAAAAGCCCTCTCGTCGTGGAGTGATTGAAGATATTACCTGTGACTCGGATGGCCGAATCAATTCTTACGTCGAGGCTGAAAGCATTGAAGCCAACCTGCCCCTGCATGAATGGAAAGTCGGGGAGCCGTATCTGCTGGGAATTTTCCTGGTGGGTGCCTATCAGGAGATCCTCGGTGACATGCATAACCTGTTCGGGGATACAGATTCTCTGCATATCAGGTTGAGTGAAGACGGCTATCGGCTGAATCAACCCTGTTGCGGTGACAGGGTCGATGATCTGCTGCGTTATGTGCATTTTGATCCGGATGATCTGATCCAGAACTATCGTGCTAAAATAGCGGCTGCCAATTTGACCGCGCAGGAAAAACAGGACTGTCTGGAAACACTATTGTCAGGCATGTCAGGTTACAGCTATTTACAGAATTAATCTCCTTAACAGAATTAACCCCGGGGTGACGCGATGACACAAATATTGGTAGAACACAAGGCCTCACCGGCCAAACTGGAAATCATGGGTGTGTATGACTGGCCGGAGTGGAACAAGGATGTCTCCGAATTTGACTGGACTTACGATAAGACCGAAACCTGTTATTTTGTCGATGGCCATGCTGTTGTTACACCGGAAGACGGCGAGCCGGTGGAAATGGGGGAAGGGGATCTGGTTATTTTCCCTGCCGGTATGCGCTGTCGCTGGAAAATTACCGAGGAGGTCGTGAAGCACTATAATTTTAGTTAGGCGGGCAGTTTATGAACGGGAGATGAATGACATTCGGATCAAGCGCGTCTATGAAGAGCCAGATAAAACGGATGGTCGGCGTGTTCTTGTTGACCGTTTGTGGCCGCGTGGATTGTCTAAGGAGAAGGCCAGGGTAGATATATGGATGAAGGAGATTTCTCCCTCCACAGAGCTGCGACGTGGGTATGGACATGATCCGAACAAGTGGCCAGAGTTCAAAGCCAAATATGCTGCGGAATTAGATGCAAACCAAAACAAAGTCAAGGAACTCCTGGCTGAAGTGCAGGCGGAGACGGTGACGTTGCTTTATAGTTCAAAAGAGCGGAGGTTGAATAATGCAGTTGCTCTGAAGGAATACATGGAGTTAATTATTCCAGTTAAGACCATGTAACTAAGACGAATCTTTGCGGTTTGCTGCCGGGTTGTTCATGTGCTCGCAGCAAGGCGAGGAATTTATCCCACAGAAATTCAATTATTTTAG
>CAZQVV010000059.1:0-15984 GCA_964596835.1 uncultured Thiohalophilus sp.
GTATCGAAAATAAAAGATCATCCTTTTTTTGGTATGACCAGGAATTCTGAAGAAACAGTATTGGAAGAACTTGCCAATCTAAAAAAGCCTCGCCATGATTTATGACACGGACATTTTAATCTGGGTTCAGCGGGGGAACGAAAAAGCCGCAAAGTTGATTGAAAAAGATGAGGATAAATATCTATCTATCCAGAGTTACATGGAATTACTTCAAGGGGCAAAGAATAAAACGCACCATAAATATGTTAAAGATTTTATCAGCGAATTTGAGTTTTCTATATTACCGCTTACTGAAAACATAGGGCATCGAGCATTAATATATGTTGGGGAACATGCCCTATGTTCAGATATGAGGGCGGGGGATGCAATTATTGCTGCAACGGCAATAGAAAATAACATTGTATTGGCTTCTAGCAATGTGAAGCATTTTAAAGTTGTGAAAAAGCTGCAGCTAAAAACATTTAGACCATGATGCAACACGTAACTCATCCAGAGGACTTTCAAAAGTTCACGCTTTTTGCAGGCACAAAAAATCACGCCCTTTTTGAAAGTCTCTGATGAGAGCGATCACCAGCTGAAAACAGGTGTTAGTCGCGGCCGAGTGTTATATAGTATGATTCTAAATCACAATCCGAGTAAGATAAGGCGGTTATGACGTTATACGTCAAATAGATATATCATATTGTGTTCTAATGCCAGCTCGAATATCGGCCGGGCAGGGTGCCTGTTAGTGGCATATCGGACCTGGCGGAATACGCATCCCAGCGCAAAAATCTACGATTGGAAATATTCGGTCCAAACATCAAGACGGTGAAAATTATGTCGCCCCCCAAATCTCGTTTAATCCGTCGTCTGCTGGTGGTGCTGGGCCTGGTTATTGTCGTTTATGGTGGCGTGATCGGGTTTAGCCGTTACATGGGCGCCAAGTTTCTGAGCGCCATGGCTAATATGCCGCGCCCGCCGGTGAGCGTGTCGGTCGTTAGGGCGAAAACGATGATGTGGCCACAGACACTGTCGGCCGTCGCCTCGCTCGAATCGATCCAGGGCGCATCGCTCTCACCCCAATCTGCCGGCACGGTGACAGGGCTGTTTTTTGATTCCGGTGACATGGTCAGGAAAGGTCAACTGCTGCTGCAAATCAATGACAATGTGGCGCATGCCCAACTGGCGTCAGCCCAGGCCAGGCTCACCAATGCGAAACAGGCTCGTGACCGGCAACGGAATCTCATCAAGCGTCAGGCCACCAGCGAGGCCTCGCTTGATGATGCCGTGGCCAACTTCCGCAAAGCACAGGCTGCGGTCCAGCAGGCGCAGGCGGTGCTCACCGATCTGCAGTTGCGCGCACCGTTTGACGGCCACATGGGCATAAGAGAGGTGTCGCTGGGCCAGTACGTGGCACCCGGCACGGTCGTGGCCAGCATCGAACAATGGAGTCCGCTACGCGTTATCTTTTCGCTGCCACAGCGCGAAATCATACGGATTAAAATCGAGAACAAGATTCATCTGCGGGTGGACGGTCTCAGTAAGAAAGGTTTCGACGGCAAGGTCAGCGCGATTGACGCCAGCGTGGATTCCAGAACGCGCGATGTTCGCATCGAGGCCAGAATCGATAATGCGGATGAACGCTTGCGTTCCGGTATGTACGGTGTGGCCGAGATCATCCTGAAGCAGGGCGAGCAGGTGCTCGCGGTGCCGCAGACTGCGATTACATTCAAAAGCTATGGCGCCTATTTGTATGTTATCAAACAGCAACAGGGCGCTGATGTGGCGATGGCGCGCAGCGTACAGACGGGCCGCCAGCACCAGGGCTACGTCGCTGTTACTCACGGGGTTAAAGCGGGAGAGCAGGTGGTGATTGCCGGGCAGGTGAAACTGCATAACGGCGCCAGAGTGCGGATCGTCCCCGCGCCGGAAGCTTTGCTTCACCCGGCACTGAATAATAAGCAGGGGCTGAATCCTTGAGCGCACAATCGAAACAGGCGCGCTGGACAGATCTATTTATACGCAAGCCGGTTCTGGCCATTGCCCTGTCCGCGGTGATCGCGATACTGGGCGGCTATGGATTAAGCTCGCTGACGGTGCGCGAATATCCAAAACTGGTTTCCACTAGCATCAGCGTTAACACGGCTTACCCCGGCGCCAGTCCGCAGACCATACAAAGCTACATTACCGAACCCTTGAGCCGGGTGCTGGGCAGCGTTCCCGGATTGAATTATCTGACCTCCAGCAGCAGTCAGGGGCAGTCGTCGATCACGCTCAACATGCGTCTTAACACTAATCCGGATGCTGCTCTGGCGCAGACACTGACCAAGATCAAGCAGATCGAACCGCAATTGCCCAAGGACAGCTTCCCGCCCAGCGTCAACGCCTCTTCGGGGCATCGCACCGCACTGATGTATATTGCCTTCTATAGTCCTGACGACAGCATGCGAACCCCACAGATTGTTGATTACGTGGTGCGCAACATGCAGCCGAGGATACAGACCGTCCCCGGGGTTGCCGAGGCCCAGATCGTGCCCCCCAGCGTATCCGGTGGCAATGGCAACAACCAGGCGGTTCGGATCTGGCTCGACCCACTGAAGATGGCTGCTCACCATGTCACGGCGGCCGATGTGCGCAACGCGCTGTCGGCACAGAACATCGTCGCCGCCATCGGCAAGACAAAAGGCCCCCTGATCTCCATCCCATTGACCAGCAACCTGGAATTGAACCAACCGGAGCAGTTTAAAAAACTGGTGATTACGACGGTCGGGAATACACCCATTTACCTTGAAGATGTCGCCCGAGTGGAAATGGGGGCAGAGAACTATGACTCACGTTTTTATTTCGACGGTCATTTGTCGGTGGCTATCGGCATCCAGACCACGCCTTCAGCGAATGCCCTCGATACGGCCATGGGTGTCACCAAACAGATCGAGGCGCTGCGCAAACAACTGCCGCCGGGGCTGGCCGTGGGCCTGCCCTACAATGCGGCGACCTTTATTGACTCATCGATTCACGAAGTCGTGACCACCATCAGTATTACGCTGGCCGTAGTCATGCTGGTGATCTACCTGTTTCTGGGTTCTTTCCGTGGCTTGCTGATTCCGGGCATCGCGATCCCCCTCTCCCTGGCCGGGGCCGGGTTTTTCATGTTTCTCAGCGGCTATTCCTATAATTTGATTACCCTGCTGGCGTTTGTTCTGGCCATCGGTCTGGTGGTGGATGACGCTATCGTGGTGGTGGAAAATGTTCATCGGCATATCGATGCGGGGCGCTCCGGTTTCCAGGCGGCCATCCTTTCGGCGCGGGAACTGACCATGCCGGTCATCGTCATGTCTACGACCCTGGTGGCCGTGTTTCTGCCTGTGATTTTTACCGGCGGTCTGACCGGCATTCTGTTTACCGAATTCGCCATGACCATGATCTTCGCCGTGCTGGTTTCCATGGTGGTGGCGCTGACCCTGTCGCCGGTCATGAGTGGTCATTTTCTGCGTCACACCCCCAGGCGGGGCCTGGCGTATGTTCTTGAGCGCGCCTACAACCGGCTCAATCACGGTTTCGACCGCAGCCTGCACGGGTTTCTGGAGATTCCCTCCGCAGGGTTGCTGTTCATCGTCGCCACGTTGATCGCGGTGTATTTTATGTTCACCTCGGTGCGCCACGAACTGTCGCCACCTCAAAACGGTGATGTCATATTCACCGTCAATAATGTGCAGCCCGATGCGTCGCCAGGCTATATTCGACTCTATGCCAAACAGGTGTTGAATGTCCTGAGCAGCCTTCCAGAAAAAGCGCATTCTTTTATGGTGACCGGCTTCAGCCCCGCCGGGGCAGGCAGCAACGGTTTTTTTGCCGGGGTGACCCTCAAAACAGGGGAACCAGGTGAGAGGACAGCCGAACAGATAAAACCCAAACTTCAGGCGGCGCTGAACAAAATCGCAGGCGTACAGGGTGCTGCGTTTACACCGCCGCCCCTGCCGGGTTCGGCCGGGCTGTTTCCCATCGATTTTGTCATCACCAGCGATGGCTCTTTTAAGACACTGGAACAGATAGCGGGGCAGGTGCTGGCCGCCGCGCGTCGTAGCGGCAAGTTCTTGTTTATCCGGAAGAACCTGAAGATAGACCAACCGCAGTACGACATTCGCATCAACCGCAAACTCGCCGCCGACCTGGGCATCAACATGCGTGACATCGCCAGCAACCTGCAAACCATGCTCTCCGGCGCGTATATCAATCGTTTTACCCGCAACGGTTACGCCTATCAGGTGGTCCCACAGGTGCCGATGAAGTACCGCGCCACACGCCGGTCGCTTGAGCAGATTTATCTGCGCAGCGCCAGTGGCCGGATGGTGCCATTGTCTACCCTGGTGAGTTTTAAGACCCGGGTGATCCCGCAGGCGCTGCCACAGTTCAACCGTCTCAATAGCGTCAGCCTGCAGGGCGTACAGTTCCCCGGCGTTTCTGAAGGCGATGCCCTCGCCTTTCTGAAAACCGCGACCGAAAAAGTGTCGCCGACGGTGAGTATCAATTACAGCGGCGCCTCGCGCCAGTTTATCGAACAGGGCGATACCTTTATGGTGTCCATCCTCCTGGCGATTGTGCTCATCTATCTGCTGCTGGCGGCGCAATTCAACAGCTTCCGGGACAGTTTAATCATTCTTTTTACAGTGCCCATGGCGGCGGTCGGCGCGCTGCTGCTGATGACGCCCGGGCTGGCCAGTCTCAACATCTACACCCAGATCGGACTCATTACGCTGGTCGGCCTGATTACCAAGCAGGGTATTCTGGTGGTGCAATTCGCCAACGATCTACAGCATGATGAAGGCATGGGGATTCGTGAGGCCGTAGAAAAGGCCGCCAGCATTCGCCTGCGCCCGGTACTCATGACCACCCTGGCGATGGTGCTCGGGGTGATCCCGCTGATCACCGCAACCGGCTCCAGCGCGCCCCCCCGCAACCAGCTCGGCATCGTGATCGCTGCGGGGTTGGGCATCGGCGCCTTTTTCAGCCTCTACATCGTGCCGTTGATGTATCTGTATCTGGCCCGGGATGCGGCCAGTATGCGCGAAACGGAAGATCAGCAACGCCGCGATCTCAAAACGCTGGAAGGTGGGGAGTAGTCGCCGGGGAATAAACTACCCCGCAGCAAGCGGCGGGGTATTAAGTTGTAGGTTGGGTTTCGCTTCACTCTACCCTACCGTTTTTCGCTGCACGCAGCGGGGAATTAAACCCAAAAAGATTAAAGCCAGGCAGATTAAGATGCTTTAAGCAGCTTTTCTTTGTCCTGTTCCATCAGGAAGGCCTCGGCGGATTCGCCCATATAACGCCGCAGCACGCGCGGATCGGTGTCTCTCAGATCCACCATAATCAGGCCATCGATGGCGTCATTGAAGTCTTTGTCCACATTGAAAGCCAGCAGGTGCCCGCCCATTTTCAGATATTGCTTGATCAGGATGGGCACGCCTTTCCCATCCGGTTCTAACTGCGCCAGCAGCTCCGAGACATCGTCCACATCCCGGGACTGGCGTGCGGCATCCTGACAGAGTTTTTTCAGATCTTTTTGCTGACGAAAAGGCCGCCGCGGTTTCACCAGGCGCCCCAGATCCGGCAGGGAATGGTTTACCTTGAGGAACTCCACCAGCAATTGTTGGGAGTGATTCTGGTAATCATTGCTGATACTGACCGGCCCGAACAATATCCGGTAACGCGGGTGCAGCGCCACATACTGACCGATGCCTTTCCACAGCAGCATCAGCGGTGCAAAACTGCGCTGATATTCCTGGCGTATAAAGGAACGTCCTAACTCCAATGCCGGGCTGATGGTATTCAGGAGTTTCCGCCGGTAGCGGAACAGCGACTGGCTATAGAGTCCCTTCTTGCCAAAGCGGGCAAGGATATTGTCAGACTCCCCCAGACGGTAGGCGCCGACCACCTCACAACTTTGCGGGCGCCAGACAAACAGATGGAGGTAGTAGCTGTCATAGAGATCGATATCCAGAGACTTGCCGGTGCCTTCACCGTTAGCGCGGAACGTCGTCTCACGCAGACGGCCAATCTCATTCAGCAAGCGGGGGATTTGCCGGGAGCGGGCGTAATAAACCATAAACTCGCTGTTTTCGACCAGACATTGTTCGTTTGGCAATGCGGCAACCTCAGCCGCCAGGACTTCGAGAGATTCCGGCTCGGCAACCGGTTGCCAGTTTACCTCGGGTTCTACGGCTTTCCCTGCTTTGGCGGCGACCGCAGGCTGACCGTGATGCAGCATTTCTGTGCGTAGACGCAGGTAATCGGTTATCGCGGTAACGTCCTTGTTGAAACCACTCAGACGTTTTTCGCTAATGACATCACCCACGCGAACCACCAGCGTTTGCCCGCCTTTATTGATCATCTCACGCGGCAGAAGCGCAGTGCGCAGGCGCGGGTGCAACAAGCCGACAAGCTGAAACATCGCACCGTTACGGCCCTCAAAGAATACCGGTAGAACCGGGGCATTGCTGCGGCGGACGATGCGCCCGATACTGGAATGCCAGGGCGGATCCGCTACCGTGCGGCGACGCAGGTCCAGGTGGGCCACTTCGCCCGCTGGGAAGACAACCAGTACGCCGCCCTTATCAACCCAGCGCATCGCCTCTTTCATCGGAGACATATTGCGGTGCGTCGCGCCAGCGCCGTTCAGGACGTCGACGCCAATAAACAAATCGCTGATCTCGGGAATACGCTGAAGCAGACCATTGGCCAGAATTTTTACGTCATCACGCAGGCCGCGCAGCATGGCGGCCATAATGACGCCCTCAATCGCGCCAAAGGGATGGTTCGCCACAATGATCAGGCTGCCCTCTCGCGGAATGCGCGTGAGTCCCTGGTCCGCCACGTGATAATCAATATTGAACAGCTCCAGAACGATCCGGAGGAAATCCCGGTCATCCCGGGTTTCCGGCAATGCTGCATAGAGACGGTTAAGGTGATCAAGATAACATGCCTTTTCCATCACGCTTTCAAGTAAGCCGCCCAGGCGGTGTCTGACACCATAGCCCCGCGTTCCGGCCAGAACGCCGTCGAGTTTAAAGGGTTGGCTGTTTGTCACCTGCGTCATCTGACTCATAAACAATCCCCATGATGATGAGTAAACTAAAGGTAAGTCTAGATGCAGAAAATGACACTTTATTGAACGAATAAAGACACGCATATGACAATTCGGTCAATAAATATTCATAAATTTGTTACATGACGGTCATAAGAAACAGGCAAGGTGGCCTCGTGTCAGAGACAGAGAGTTGTCAACATGTCATCATTCAAGCAACGAGCCATCTTTATATCCGATACACATCTCGGTACACGTGATGCCCAGACCGAGTATTTGCTCGATTTTTTGCGCAATACCGAGTGTGAATACCTCTATCTGCTTGGCGATATCATTGATATCTGGAAGCTACGCTCAGGTTGGCACTGGCCACAGGGCAACAATGATTTGCTGCAACTGGTGTTTAAAAAAGCGCGCACCGGTACCCAGGTAATCTACATCCCCGGCAATCATGACGAAATGTTACGCAAATACGCGGGCAGTGATTTTAATGGCATTCAGATACAACTGGATGCGGTGCATGAAACCGCCGATGGGCGCCGCCTGTTACTCATCCATGGTGACGAATTTGATAGTGTGGTGGCCAGCAACCAGTGGCTGGCGCATATTGGCAGCTGGGCCTATGATGTTCTGCTCTGGCTGAACCGTCACTTCAATAACCTGCGCCGGCGCCTGGGCTTCCCCTACTGGTCGCTCTCGCACTATCTGAAACACAAGGTCAAAAATGCGGTGAACTTTATCAGCAGCTTTGAACAGGCGCTGGTGCGTGAAGCTCGCCTGCGCGGGGTTGACGGCATTGTCTGTGGGCACATCCATCATGCGGCAATAGAAGATATGGATGATGGAATTACCTATGCCAACGCTGGCGACTGGGTAGAAAACTGTACCGCTCTGACCGAAGACGCCCAGGGCCGGATGCGGATCGTCCACTGGTTGCAGGAAAGCGCTTTTCTTCTATCAAACCAGGAAAAATGGACGCCTCGTCTGGATACGCAGGAAGATAGCAAAGAGGCGGATATTCTGAGAAGTCTCTATTCTGCCGGCTGGGAATTGCCGGAACAGGAGCCAGTATCAGTCGAGTATATGATCGACGTCGCGGCGAATGACTAAAGCCGCCTGAAAAACCGGGTACCCGCCGCGGACTCTGAAAACGCCCATAACGGCTGAATCTAAATAAGTGGCAACTATTCAGCGCCAACCTACATTATTAGCCATTTTCTCAAATAACTTAAGCTGGGCAAGGGTTGGCGACCCCGCTCCGGTGAGCTGAATAGTTACAATAAGTGTTCCCAATTCCTGTCCACTATAATTGCGTGCGTGGTGGGTCCTTCGACAAGCTCAGGACGAACGGTTTTTGTTGGGCGGGAATTCGATTTTTATTGAGCAGGAATCCGGAACACTTATTTATCCGTTATTTTCTTAACGAACGTCCACCGGTGGCATAGACAATCGCTCGGCCTGTTCGCGCAGGCTGTAAAGCTGTTCTTCCCAGTAACGGGGCGTGTTAAACCAGGGAAAGGCGTACGGAAAGGCAGGATCGCGCCAGCGCCGCGCCAGCCAGGCGCTGTAGTGCAGCATGCGTAGCGTGCGCAAGGGTTCAATAAGCTGTAATTCCAGCAAATCAAAATCAAAGAAAGTCGTATAGCCTTCCAGGATCTGCTGCATCTGGATGCCCATCTGTTCCCGGTTACCACTGAGCAGCATCCAGAGATCCTGGATCGCCGGGCCACTGAGGCAGTCGTCCAGATCGACAAAATGAGGACCCGTATCGGTCCAGAGGATATTGCCGGGGTGGCAGTCGCCGTGCAGGCGTAGCTCACGCAGGGGAACGAGGGCCTCCCAGGTGGTTTCGACTTGAGTCAGCACCTCCTCTGCGGCCAGCCGGTAGTTATGCAGGATCTCGGCGGGAATAAAGTTGTTTTCCAGCAGATACCCCAGCGCCTCGTGGCCGAAACGTTGCGTGGTCAAGCGCGGACGATAGGTAAAACGACGGCTATTCCCCAGCGCATGGATGCGGCCGAGAAAACGGCCCAACTGCCGTAGATGTTCGGGATCATCCAGTTCCGGCGAGCGGCCGCCGCGACGGGGAAACAGGGCAAAGCGGTAGTCCTGATAATCGTGCAAGGTGTGCTGATCGGCGTCCGGCAAGGGTGCCACGACCGGGATTTCCTGTGCCGCCAGTTCCAGACTAAAGTCATGTTCCTCGACAATCGCCTCATCTTTCCAGCGCCCGGGCCGATAGAATTTGGCAATGATGAACCCACCATCATCAAGGCCAATCTGATAAACCCGGTTTTCATAACTGTTTAGCGCCAGCAAGCTGCCGCTGGTCCGGTAATCGTGGGCGTCCACGGCGTCGAGAATGACGTCCGGTGTCAGATCCGCATAAGGTAAAGATTTATCGACCATTCGATTTCCTGTTGTGATTCATCGTGTTAAATTAGCGGCTCTCTCACCGGCGCAGTAGACTGTCCTACACGCGGGCAGACTCCTTAACTTATTATGACAAACAATACCCGCAAGGTTTCGATCGATATGCCTAATCCCCTGCTCGACATGACCGGCCTGCCCCCGTTTTCCCGTATCAAACCTGGGCACATCGAACCTGCTATTGATATTCTGCTGGACGAAATCCGCGAAACGGTAAACCGGCGTCTCGATGACTACACAGGCCGCTATAGCTGGGACAACCTGATTCAGCCGCTGGAAGACAGGGATGATCGGCTGGGTCGGGCCTGGTCGCCGGTGAGCCATATGAACTCGGTGGTCAACAGCAAAGCTTTGCGCAAGGCCTACAATGCCTGTCTGCCGAAGCTAAGTGAGTATGCCACGGAAATGGGTCAGAATCGCAGGCTCTATGACGCGTACAAATTCATAAAGGATAGCCCGGGCTTTGCTGAGCTGGATTTGGCGCAGCAGAAAATCATCGACAATGCCCTGCGCGACTTTCATCTCTCCGGGGTAGATTTGTCCGAGGAAAAGAAAACCCGCTACCGGGAAATTCGTCAGCGTCTGTCACAACTGGCCACCCGTTACGAGGAAAATGTGCTGGATGCCACCCAGGCCTGGAACCTCCTGATTGAGCAGGAATCCCGCCTGGCCGGGCTGCCGGATTCCGCCCGGGCCATGGCGAAACAGGCCGCAGAGCAGAAAGAAAAAATCGGCTGGCTGTTCACGCTGGACTTTCCTTCTTATCATGCGGTCATTACCTATGCGGATGACCGCGCTCTGCGTGAGGAAATTCACCGGGCCTATGTGACCCGCGCCTCGGATCTGTTTCCGATTCAGGCGCCCGATGCGGACAAATGGGACAACGCGGAGGTGATGGAGGGGATTCTCGCCCTGCGTCACGAATCAGCTCAACTGCTGGGCTACCCGAACTATGCCGAACGCTCACTGGTCACCAAGATGGCCGATTCCCCTCAACGGGTGATCGGTTTTCTGGGTGACCTGGCGCAACGGGCCAAACCGGTGGCGGAAAAAGAATTACAGGAGTTACAGGACTTTGCCCGCGAGCATTACGGCATCAGCGAACTACAGCCCTGGGACATCGCCTGTTACTCAGAGAAATTGCGCCAGCACACCTTTGACATCAGCCAGGAAGAACTGAAACCCTATTTTCCGGAAACGCGCGTCATCCCCGGCATGTTCGAAGTGGTGAAACGGCTTTATGGCCTGAGCATTCAGGAAGTCGAGGGTATTGACACATGGCACAAAGATGTCCGTTTTTTTGATATCTATGATGAAGATAATGAACTGCGGGGCCAGTTCTATCTGGATCTCTACGCGCGGGAGAATAAGCGCGGCGGCGCCTGGATGGATGACTGTATTGATCGCAAGCGCCATCCCGATGGCCACGTGCAAATACCGGTTGCCTACCTGACCTGCAATTTGACGCCGCCCATCAACGGCGAACCCGCGCAATTTACTCACGATGAAGTCATCACTCTGTTTCATGAATTCGGTCATGGCCTACATCATATGCTGACCCAGGTAGACTACCCTGGCGTTTCGGGTATCAATGGTGTGGCCTGGGACGCCGTGGAGTTGCCCAGTCAGTTCATGGAAAACTGGTGCTGGGAAAAAGAAGCACTTAATTTAATCTGTGGCCATGTCAAAACCGGCGACCCCCTGCCCGATGACCTGTTCGCTAAAATGTATGCAGCACGGAATTTTCAGTCTGGTATGCAGCTGGTACGGCAACTGGAGTTTTCCCTGTTCGATTTCCATTTGTATCTGGATTATGATCCGGTGGATGCCTCAGCCAGAGCACAGCGGGTACAGAAAACACTGGATCAGGTACGCGCCGACGTTGCCGTCATCCAGCCTGCGCCTTACAACCGGTTTCAAAACAGTTTTTCACATATCTTTGCGGGGGGTTATGCCGCAGGCTACTACAGTTACAAGTGGGCGGAAGTTCTGTCGGCGGATGCCTTTTCATTGTTTGAAGAACAGGGTATTTTTGATCCCGACAGTGGCCGCAAATTTCTGCACAACATTCTTGAGCAGGGCGGCATCAAAGAACCCATGGATCTGTTCGTGGACTTCCGCGGCAGAGAACCGCACATTGATGCGCTTTTGCGTCACAGCGGAATTGCAGAGTAATAGAATCTGACTCAAGGAAAGACCAATGACATCAAAAACAGGCATTTCAATTTTATTGCTGATGCTGTTTGCACATACCCTCTGGGCCGATAGCCTGTATGTAACGGATCGTATTTTACTGGGCGTGCATGAAAGCGCGAGCAAGGACAGTCCGCTGCTGCAATCGGTGCCGAGTGGAACCTCGGTAGAGGTTCTGGCGGAGGATGGTGGTTTTAAAAAAGTCCGGCTGCCGAACGGTACCCAGGGCTGGGTCGATGCGGCTTTTTTGGTGAGTGAACAACCGGCACCTGCGCAATATGATATTCTGCTGGCTCAGGATAAAAGAACCCAAACAGAGTTTGCAGCATTGCAACAGAAGTTGAAAAAAACCGAGCGCGACCTGCAAGTACGCCAGGATCAGGTTTCCAACGCCAAAACTTCGATACAGAATTTGAAGAAAAAACTTCGGAGCAAGCAGCCGGCGGCAACGGCCGATGATGATCAGAAACTTAAGCTGGCAGAAGCAGAAATAGAGAAACTGAATGCCAGGATCAGTCAACTTAGCTCGGCCAAACAAACAAAAATAGATGCCAGCGCCCGACAAACAAATTATGTCGCCGCAGAAAAAGAAATGGCCAACCTGCGCAGCCGGATCGATATGGCCTTACGTAACCTGCAAGGGAAAGAGCTGCCTAAAGTAGACGAGCCACCGAGATTACCCGGCTGGTTTTGGGGTGTGATGCTGCTGTTTTTAATCGCAGGCCTTACCCTGGGTATTGCTATCATGGACTATCGTAACCGTAAACGTCACGGCGGATTCCGTATTTAATGAAATACAAAGATCTTCGGGACTTCATCCGCCTGCTGGAAGAAAAAGGCCAGCTTAAACGGATCAGCCAGCCGGTCGATCCCTTTCTGGAGATGACCGAGATCTGCGACCGGACGCTGCGCGCCGGCGGGCCGGCCCTGCTATTTGAAAACCCGCGGGGTTCAGAAGTCCCGGTGCTGGCGAATCTGTTCGGCACCACCACACGCGTCGCCCTGGGCATGGGCGAAGAATCGGTCGAGGCGCTACGCGAAGTGGGAAAACTACTGGCTTATCTCAAGGAGCCGGAACCGCCAAAAGGCATGAAAGACGCCTGGCAAAAATTGCCCATTTTCAAGCAGGTGCTGAACATGTCGCCCAATGTGGTGAAAAAGGCCGCCTGTCAGGATATGATATTTGAGGGTGAGGACGTCGACCTGGGTAAACTACCGATCCAAACCTGCTGGCCGGGGGACGCTGGCCCCCTGATCACCTGGGCACTGGTAGTCACGCGCGGCCCCCACAAGGAACGGCAGAATCTAGGGATTTACCGTCAGCAGGTGATCGGACGCAACAAGGTTATTATGCGCTGGCTGGCCCACCGCGGCGGCGCACTGGATTTTCGTGACTGGCAAAAACGGCATCCCGGCGAACCGTTTCCGGTCGCCGTTGCCCTGGGCGCCGACCCCGCGACTATTCTGGCCGCCGTGACGCCGATACCTGACAGCCTGTCCGAGTATGCTTTTGCCGGTTTGCTGCGGGGTTCAAAAACCGAACTGGTGAAATGCCGGGGATCTGAACTGCAGGTGCCCGCTTCCAGTGAAATCGTGCTGGAAGGGTTTATCTATGCTGACGAGGAGGCGGATGAAGGCCCCTTTGGTGATCACACCGGTTATTATAATGAGGTGGATCGTTTCCCCGTCTTCACCATCGAACGTATTACCCAGCGCAAAAATCCCATTTATCACAGCACCTACACCGGGCGGCCGCCGGATGAACCCGCCATCCTTGGGGTGGCGCTGAATGAAGTTTTTGTGCCTATCCTGCAAAAACAGTTTCCCGAAATCACCGATTTTTACCTGCCCCCCGAAGGCTGCTCCTATCGCATGGCCGTGGTCAGCATGAAAAAACAGTATCCGGGTCACGCCAAGCGCGTGATGCTGGGAGTCTGGTCTTTCCTGCGCCAGTTCATGTACACCAAGTTTGTCATTGTCACCGATGATGATGTCAACGTACGTGACTGGAACGATGTTATCTGGGCGATGACCACGCGGATGGATCCGGCGCGCGACACCACCGTGATCGAAAACACCCCGATTGATTATCTCGACTTCGCCTCACCGGTGTCCGGCCTGGGCTCCAAGATGGGCTTTGATGCCACCAACAAGTGGCCGGGGGAAACCACACGAGAATGGGGTACGCCCATTGAGATGGATGAGAAAATCAAATCACGCATTGATGAGATATGGGATGAGTTGGGTATTTTTTCCTGATCTGGAAGGTTGATGGGTTTCACTTCGTTCTACCCATCCTACCCTTAAAACTTGCTTGTGTAGGATGGGTAGAACAAAGTGAAACCCATCATCGTTAGAGCATAAAAACATCTTCACCACGCCCCGGTGGTTTTTCGATAATCTCAAACTCAAACTGGGAAAAGGTTTGTGTTGAAAGCAATAATTTATTCAGCTTCACATAGAAAATCCTGTGCTTCATGCTGATGGCTAATACTGAATTGATGTCATAGATATTCGCCGGTAGAATCAAACAACGTTGTTGTTGCAAAGACACCTGTTTTGGAATCAGCAGACTACGAAAATAATCCGTGCCCCCGCCACAACCTGCCAGGGCTTTACTGGCGACCGCGACTGCTGAATCGGCAATATTCATAATCCCCAGATCAAGCAGGTTTTCCGGACTTGCGCGCAACCAGCGCACAACCCCAATCTTCCAGCGTAGCGGTGTATTGTCCGGATCACAATAGGTGACTAACTCACCCACAGCCGTATGCAGTTTGGGGCAATCCACCGAGCAATACAGCGCGGCCCCATTACGACTGAAGTTACGTTGCCACCAGGGGTTGGTTTCATAAGCCCGGTTGTGATGGCAGCGATCTTTTTGCAGGGCCGAACGGTACGCTGCGGCAAAAATGGTCGGCTCTATTTCGCCGGACGTTATCCTCAGCTCATCCACTTCGGGCGAAAACGCCTTGCCCAGTGAAATATAGTGATGGCCCGCATTAAGACCGGTGGCCAGTTCGATACGGGCTTCGCTACTATAGCGTTCACCATTACGTTTCAGAACGCCCTGCCAGGCATCGGCCAGGCGCAGCAGCATGTCTCGCTGACGCCGTTGCTGCATAAGCGTATGGTTGCTATCTTCCAGTTCCATGAGATTAGCCCGCAAAATGCGCTGTAATTGCACATCCAGGCGCTTCTGCGCTTCGCGGATGTCAATAATATATCCATTTTCAGCCGCCCATTCTATTTCGCTGCTAACAAAGCGCGGCGGTTTTTCCGTATTGGCATCCAGGCTGAACTCGCCCTCACAGGCAATATTGACGGAAGGCAGCAATTCACAGCTGCCGGCCCAGGCCGAGAGCAAATAATAAAACTCACGCGCTTCGTTTTTCATCAGGTGATAGGGTTCGGCCAGAGCCAGGAGCACGATACGTTTATAGATAAGGTCAACCGTATTCGCAATGGGAACGCTGATATCAGGAAAGGGATCATCAACGGTCAGCGTAGCCATCGCCATATCCGTGGCATACTGAAACAACTGGTGCAACTCAAGCCAGCAATTTTTCGGCTCGGGCATATAGACCAGATAGGCTTCCAGCAATTGTCGGGCAAGATACTGTGAGGAAAAATAAAGCGCCTCGCGTAACAGCATTTCATCATGTTCGCGATGCGGGCCAGTCATGGCCAGGGCATTGACCACCAGCTTGTAACCGGTCGCCATTCCCGCCAGAATATCCTGAAGCAGTTGATAACGTTCAAGGGCGCGTGGACTCAGGGGAACATAAGACTTACGCACCTGCTGACTGAGGGTATTGATGAGCTGCTGCACCAGAGGTCGCAGGTTATCCATTAAACAGGCGCGTTCCTGTGGCAGATAACGGCCATTATTCAATTTGCCCAGCTGTTCTATGAAGGCCACAGCGGTACGCTGGCAGTCTGCGGTAGGCAAATCGCTCATCCAGCGTTTTAGCCGCCTAACCCGCATATAGGGCTGGGGACGGCAGGCTGCCTGCATAGGCAGATTCAGAATAGGCAGGGACACCGGATAGTGCATATTTATATCAGGAATGGGCTCAGAAGCTGGGAGGATCTCAGGCATACTCCGTAGAGTCGGCTAAATTCCCCCGTCCTTTAATCAAACCGGATAAATCATCGAGTATTCATCCGCAGCTCTATTATAGGCACCTAAATAGCTGCTCCAAATACACGTCCACATTAGGAATTACCGTTTGTCCTGAGCCCTGTCGAAGGAAGCCTGTCGAAGGACTCACACGAGCGTGGAAATTCCAGTGTTC
>CAZQVV010000060.1:0-9904 GCA_964596835.1 uncultured Thiohalophilus sp.
TGGTGCTGATCGCTTGCCTCGATCACTTTATCTTTCAGTGGCGCAGCCCTGTCGCTAAACAGCCTGAATCGTGCGCGGTCTTTACGGTCGATGTCCTCGATGGCGCCGTGGTAAAGGCGCGCCAGTTCCGACGCTGTTTTGATTGCGTACACAGCGAATTTGAGGCTGGAGGAACCGGCATTGATAACCAGGATGGCGGAGCCTGATGTATTCATTTTTTTGTTTGCAGGCGGGCTTCGACTTCCAGTACATGGCGGGTGGTTTTGAGCACCGTGTCAGGATTGAGACTCATGGAGTCGATGCCGATCTCCACCAGAAACTCGGCCATTTCCGGATAGTCGGAGGGTGCCTGTCCGCAGAGGCCGGAATGACGCTGGTTGCGGCGCGCGCCGGTTACCGCCAGGCGGATCATTTCCTTTACCCCGGGGTCGCGTTCATCGAAGTCGAAGGCAACTATTTGTGAGTCGCGATCCACGCCCAGGGTGAGCTGGGTCAGATCATTGGAGCCGATGGAGAAGCCGTCGAACAGTTTGGCAAAGGCGTCGATCTGGATGACGTTATTGGGGATCTCGCACATGACGTATATTTCCAGGTCATTGTCGCCACGCTTAAGACCGTGGGCGGCCATGGCCTGTAGCACTTTTTCGCCTTCCTCGACCCGGCGGCAGAAGGGAATCATCAGTTTGACATTGGTCAGGCCCATATCTTCCCGCACCCGTTTCATGGCGGCGCATTCCAGCGCGAAGCCTTCGGCATAGGCCGGGTGGCTGTAACGGGCTGCACCCCGAAAGCCGATCATGGGATTATCTTCCTTCGGCTCGAAATCGATGCCGCCGAGCAGGGTGGCGTATTCGTTGGTTTTGAAGTCGCTCATACGCACCACCACCGGTTTGGGCCAGAAGGCGGCGGCAATGGTGCCGACACCTTCGGATAATTTCTGGACGAAATACTCGCTGCCATCGGCGTAGCCCGTAATCAGGTTTTTCAGGCGTTGGCGGGTGGCCGCATCGGTCACGCGTTCGGGATATAACAGGGCCATGGGATGGGCCTTGATATATTCATTGATGATGAATTCCAGTCTCGCCAGACCGACGCCGTCGTTAGGCAGAAAGGAGGTGGCGAAGGCCATATCCGGGTTGCCCAGATTAATCATGATTTTTGTCTTTGGCCGGGCCAGGCCGGACAGATCAGTTTCGATGACCTCGTACTTCAGTTCGCCCCGGTAGATAAGCCCCTCGTCGCCGCTGGCGCAGGAGAGGGTGATCATTTCCGCCGGTGGAATCGTCTGGGTAGCCGAGTCGCAGCCTACCACGGCCGGAATGCCCAGCTCCCGCGCCACGATGGCGGCATGGCAGGTGCGGCCACCGCGATTGGTGACGATGGCGGCGGCAGTTTTCATGACCGGCTCCCAGTCCGGGGTGGTGGTGTCGGCCACCAGCACTTCGCCGGGTTTGAACTGGTTCAGGTGGCCCACATCAGCAATGTGGCGGGCGCGGCCAGTGGCGATGCGGGTGCCGATGGCATATCCGCGAGCGAGGATTTCACCATCTTCCAGCAGGTGATACTGTTGCAGGATATGGCCTTTTTTCTGGGATTCCACGGTTTCCGGGCGTGCCTGCACCATATAAAGTTCGCCATCGATACCGTCTAGCGCCCATTCCATATCCATGGGTTTGTCATAACCGGCCTGCTTGCTGTAATGCTGTTCGACCTTGATAGCGTAATCAGCCAGGGTGAAGACATGCTCGTCGTGAATACAGAAGCGGCTGCGATCAGCTTGCGCCACCGGGACGTTGCGGGTCATTTCACGGCCACCGCCGAGGGCGTAGACCATCTTGATTTTCTTGCTGCCGAGATGACGGCGTAGCACCGCCCGGTGGCCCTGTTCGAAGGTGGGTTTGTGCAAATAGAATTCATCGGGTTCGACGGCTCCCTGGACCACGTTTTCGCCCAGACCATAGGAACCGGTGATGAACACCACGTCACGAAAACCGGTTTCGGTATCCAGTGAAAACATCACCCCACTGGCGGCTAGATCCGAACGCACCATTTTCATGATGCCGATAGACAGGGCTACCTTGAAGTGATCGAAGCCGTTGTCGATACGGTAGTGAATGGCGCGATCGGTGAACAGGCTGGCAAAGCAGCGCCGGCAGGCGTCCAGCAAATGCGCGTCGCCGCTGATATTCAGATAGGTTTCCTGCTGACCGGCGAAGCTGGCATTGGGCAGATCTTCCGCCGTGGCCGACGAGCGTACCGCAACGCTCAGATTTTCGCCGTATTCGGCCTGCAACTGATGATAGGCGGCGAGGATTTGTTGCTGCATGTCGTCGGGCAGGGGGGCGGCGTAAATGAGGGCGCGGGCTTTTGCCCCGCGGCGCGCTAGATCATCCATGTCATCGGGTTTCAGTCCGTCGAGAGTTTGCCGCAGGGCATCCCAGGCACCGGCCTGGCTGAGCAGATCGCGATAGGCTTCGGCGGTCACGGCAAAACCATTGGGCACCTTCACGCCCGCGGGCGTCAGTTCACGGTACATCTCACCCAGGGAGGCATTCTTGCCGCCCACCAGGGGCACGTCGTCAATGCCCAGTTCAGAAAACCAGCGAATATAATGAGCGTTGTCCATTTTCTTTTCCTCAGTATTTAAAACCGGCTAATAGAGCGAAATTTATTGTTCTGCTCAGGCACATCGATGAGCGCCTAAGCGGGTTCGGTAAATTTTTCTTTTGCCTGGACATTGCACAGTTTTTCAGCGGCCTGAACAATGTCTGAGGGACGCGGGATGCTGGCTGCTTCAAGTGTGGCGTTGAAGGGAATGGGCATTTCCTGGGCAGCGATCCGATCCGGCGAGGCGTCCAGTTCAAAGAAACAGCGTTCGGTGAGTCCCGCGACTATTTCGGCACCGGCACCGGCAAAACGGGAATCTTCTTCCACCACCAGCAGCCGGTGCGTTTTATTAACGGATTGACGGCAGGTATTCCAGTCAATAGGGCGCAGGCTGCGAAGATCGATAACTTCCGCCTCGATGCCCTTTTGCGCCAGTTGTGTAGCGGCGCGCAGGCAAAGATCCAGCATGCGAGAATAAGTGACAATGGTCAGATCCCGGCCAGGGCGATGTATATGGGCTCGATGCATGGGCGGGGCCTCGGTGCGGCTATCGAGTGGCCCCTTGCTGAAGTACAGTAGTTCGTGTTCCAGCAGGATGATCGGTTCATCGCTACGGATGGCCTGGCGCAGTTGCCACCAGGCATCCTGGGGGGTGGCGGGCACCGCAATACGCAGGCCGGGTACATTCATCATGGTTTGTTCCAGGCGTTGCGAGTGCTGGGCGGCCAGTTGTTTGGCGACACCGCCGGGCATGCGCACCACCAGCGGCATGGGAAACTGGCCGCCGGACATGAACGGGATCTTGGCCGCCATGTTGACGATGGCGTCCAGTGCCAGCAGGGCAAAATTGATGGTCATGATTTCCACTACCGGGCGCATGCCCAGCAGCGCGGCACCGACGCCCAGGCCGGTAAAACTGCCTTCGGAAATAGGCGTGTCACGCAGTCGCCACTCGCCGTATTTTGCATACAGACCTTCGGTTACGCGATAACTGCCGCCGTACAGGCCCACATCCTCACCGAGCACAAAAACGCGGTCATCCGCGCCCAGCTCTGCATCCAGCGCCCGATTGAGGGCTTGCCAGTAATAGACTTCTTCGCTCATCAGATCAGCACCTCCGCGCCACGGTTGCAGTCAAGGCAGGCCTGTGCATCGGCCATTTGCGGCTCAGGACTGTCGAGAGCAAACTGCACTGCCTGCTCGACAGTTTTTTTGATTTCCGCTTTGATGGCCGTGAGCCTGTCGCCAGGCAGATGACCGGCTTCATCCAGATGTGCCGCCAGTTTGCCTATGCTATCCGGACCGGCGGCGGCAATCTGTTCGCCAGCGGGATAGACGGGCAGGGTTTCGCTGATGGCGAGGGCGAGCGGATCATCATTTTTATAGGCTTGAACTTCGATGCGTGGGCGATAGCTGCCCGGATCGGCCATTGAGTGGCCGCGAAAACGGTAGGTTTCAAATTCGAGAAACTGCGGGCCATTACCGGCACGGATCTGTTCCAGTGCCTCGATACTGGCCTGATGTACGGCCAGCACATCCATGCCGTCGATTTTACGCGCGGGGATGCGATAAGCGCAGGCGCGTTTGTAAACTTCGGCCACCGCCGAATGACGATGGATTTCGGTGCCGATCTGGTAGTGATTGTTTTCGCAGATGAACAACACGGGCAGGTTCCAGAGTGCCGCCATGTTCAGGCTTTCGTGAAAAGTGCCCTGGTTGACCGCGCCATCGCCAAAGAAACAGATCACCGTTTCGGGCAACGTGCGCATGGCGATGGCGTAAGCGATGCCAATGGCCACCGGATAGGTCTCACCGACAATGGCATAGCCGCCCATAAAACGGCGCGCCTTATCAAACAGGTGCATGGAGCCGCCCATACCCTGACAGCAACCATCTTTTTTGCCGAACAGTTCGGCCATAATCTGCTTGGCCGGGGTGCCCCGCACCAGCGCGTGGACGTGTTCCCGGTAGGTTGAAACGATGTAATCGGCTGGCCCGGCAGCGTGCAGGACGCCTACGGCCACCGCTTCCTCGCCCGGATAAAGATGCAGAAAACCGGCGATATTGCCCTTGCTGTATTCCTCCGCCGCGCGCTCTTCAAAGGCGCGAGCCAGCAGCATGTCATGCAACATGGCAAGCATGTTTTTTCTGTCCATTTTAATGTGCCTCGTTACGAAAGTAATATACGCTTCGTTCAGTTACGAATGAGTCGCTATTGGCTCTTTGTCCCGGCGCAGATATAAAGAGATGAATCCCGTCCGGGATCAGTTGCTTGCCAGCCGCCTATTCCATATTGGCATCGTATTCACCGCGTTGCGCAGCACCGTTCAGACGTGCCCTTTTCAATAGCGCCTGTTGTGCGGCGGCTACATTTTCCGCCTTGCCCTGCCAGGTTTGTAAGACGGGTTGTTGCAGGGCGCGACCGTAGGAAAAGGACAACAGCCAGGGCTGGTCAGGATAGTCAGCATTGATGGCATTGAGGTTGGCGGTGGCTTCCTCGGGAGACTGTCCGCCGGAGAGAAAATTGATGCTCGGCACGGCCGCTGGCACTGTCCGGCGGAATACACGAATAGTGGCGGCAGCAATTTCCGCGGGTTCGGCACGGCGGCAGTCCTTACCCGGTAGCACCATATTCGGTTTCAGTATCATGTGTTCGAGAGAAACCCGGTGTAGGTGCAGGGCGTGAAACACTGAGTGCAGCACCTGTTCCGTTACCTCGGCGCAGCGATCGATATCATGATTGCCGTCCATCAATACTTCCGGTTCGACGATGGGCACAATGCCCTGGGCCTGACAGATGGCGGCGTAACGCGCCAGCATTTCGGCATTGGCATGACGTCCCAGGCGGGTGGGGTTGTGTTTGCCAACAGGATAGACCTCGCGCCATTTGGCAAAGCGGGCGCCCTGTTCTTTATACCGGGCCAGTCGATCCGCCAGACCGTCCAGACCAAAGGTGATCAAATCGCCGTTGGTTCCAGGTAGTGCTCCCGTACCCTTATCAACCTTGATACCAGACACGATGCTTCGTTGTGCGAGGACTTCCGGCAATGCGGTTCCGTCGTCGCTGTGTTGACTCAGGGTTTCTTCAAATTCGATTACCCCGCTGATGTACTGCTCGATGTCCGGCGCGCTAAATAAAAGGGCGCGATAGGCGCGACGGTTTTCTTCGCTCGACTCAATCCCGATGGGGTTGAATCGTTTGCCAATGGTAGGCAGGCTTTCGTCAGCGGCAAGAATCCCTTTGCCCGCCTGTACTATGTGAGAAATAGTGTCATGAAGTTCGTTGTGTGTGTTCATCGTAATCTCCTGACCGTGGTGGTATTTTTGACTCAGGCGCCAGCGGGTTTGCGACAGTAGGCATCGACGCCCGCATAGCGAGCCGCATCGCCCAAATGTTCCTCGATGCGTAACAGCTGGTTGTATTTTTCCACCCGCTCCCCGCGTGCCGGTGCGCCGGTTTTTAGATGTCCGGTATCCAGCGCCACCGTCATGTCGGCGATGAAGCTGTCGCTGGTTTCACCTGAACGATGGGAGACGAAGGCCCCCCAGCCATGATCCCGGGCCAGGCGGGTGGCGGCGATGGTTTCGGTGAGGGTGCCGATCTGGTTCAGTTTGACCAGGATGGCGTTGGCGATATTCTCTTCGATGCCGCGGGCGATAATCTCGGGGTTGGTGCAGAAGATGTCGTCGCCTACCAGTTCGATCCGATCACCCAGCGCCTGATTGAGACCCTGCCAGCCGCTCCAGTCGTCCTCGGCCATGCCGTCTTCCAGCAAGACCAGGGGATATTTGTCCACCAGTCTTTGATAGTAGGCAATCATCTCTTCGGAGCTGAGCCGGAGTTTTTCGCTGCGCAGGTGGTATTGCCCGTCCTCAAAAAATTCACTGGAGGCGGGATCACAGGCGATACCCACGTCCAGTCCCGGACGCAGCCCCACCTTGTCGATGACCTCGACGATCAGTTCAAAAGGCTCCTCGTTAGACCGCATGTGCGGGGCAAAGCCACCTTCGTCACCCACGCCGACCGAGAGTTTTCGTTTTTTCAGCAGTCCCTGCAGGGCATGATAAATCTCGCTGCCCCATTCCAGCGCCTGCGCAAAGCTGCTGGCACCGTAGGGGGCGATCATGAACTCCTGAAAATCCGCGCCCTGCCAGTGGGCATGGACGCCGCCGTTGAGGATATTCATGTGCGGTACCGGTAGGCGGGTGGCGCCCGGCCCGCCCAGGTACTGATAGAGACGCAGACCGCTGGCCTCGGCCGCGGCGCGCGCGACCGCCAGTGATACACCGAGAATAGCATTGGCGCCGAGGCGGGCTTTGTTGGGCGTGCCGTCCAGCCTAATCATAGCCTGGTCGATGGCGGCCTGCTGGCGGACATCCTGGCCGAGCAGGGTGGGGGCAATATTATCATTGACGTTGGCCACCGCTTTCGAGACACCCTTGCCGCTGAATCGTCGGCTGTCTCCGTCCCGCAGTTCCACCGCTTCACGGCTGCCGGTGGAGGCGCCGGAAGGTACGGCGGCGCGGCTTAGCACACCACCTGCTAATTGGCACTCCACTTCGACGGTCGGGTTGCCGCGCGAGTCGAGGATCTGGCGTGCGTGAATCTGTTCTATCTGGAAGGGTTTATTCATTATATTTTCCTTGTTAATCAGCTTGTGTGGGTGGATAAGCTTGGTAGCCGTAATTACTGAGTCAACGATTGCTCCTGATTTAGTCAGCCCGCTCTGATTTTTATCACAGTGTCAGGCATCTGCCAGGTACGATCTATCACCCAGGTTGCAGTGAACCGTTATTTTATCTGTCTGCGTCAGGGGTGTTGCGGATAAAGGGGATTGAGTGCGTCATCCTGGTGTTGCTCGGGCATCTTTTTTTCCTGCAGACCGTGCTTGAATTCATTCCATAACGCCGCGCCATTCCAACTGCGAGTACCGGCGGCATAGAGACTGTGGTTCAGTTCTCTGAGTTGTGCTTGCCCCTTTTCGATGCGCATTGCCAGAGCGTCGAGGTTGCACGGTGGATTGTCGGGCCAGTGCGCATGGGCAAGATTCAGCACCGCTCTGGCGGCGGCGTGTTGATTATTGGTCGCACAGGCTTTTTCCAGAGTTTGCAGGGCGGATTTCTGATCCGGCTGATCGCGGTGGCGTGCAGGTGGCGGTGCTTGTTTGGCGGCATCCGGTATGTTTCGCCGTTTGGCACGCCGCGCCACGAAGACCAGTAGCAGGACCAGGGCGAGCAGCAGGCCACTGGCCGTGAGCAGCCAGGGCCAGTTCTCTCGAAGTTGTTTTGCCATTGCCGCGCCCAGGGCTTTGTTTGCCTGTGCGGGTTTGCTGGTGGGAACAGGCTTGCTCGCGGCGCTTTTTTGTTGCACCGCCGGGCGGGGCCTGGTGACTGGAGGTGGGACGACCGCCGTACCGGCGGCACCGGGCTGAACCTTGAACTGCCAGGCCGGCAGGGTGGTGCTGGCCGCCCGGTTGTGGCGTGTGTCCCACCATTTGAGTGTAATGGCGGGTACGTTCAATGTGCCGCGCGCATTGGAAATGTAGCTCAGGGTTTGGTGGCGCGTGCCATAAATGGTTTTGCCATCCGTGTGGCTTTTCTGGGTCGGCGTTTCCGGGTACAGGCGGGTATGGGGCGGGGCGGCAATAGTCAGTTCGGGGATCTGTGAGCCGGCCAGTCCCTGGGTCCGGATCGTAATGGTGCGAGAGACGGGATCACCGACTTTGAACTGCGGTGGATTTTGGGTCCAGCTGTCTGTCAGAGTGACTGACTCGGCCGGCAGCCAGTTGCCAGTGACGGCCACCGGGCGGGGTTTGATCGTCATGTTGATGGCGCGGCTGCGGACGGTGATGGGTTTGCCGGGATTGCCAAACAGACTGCCACCGAAAGAACCATTCTGGGAGATCTTGCCGCGGAAAAAGGGATCATTGGCAAAGGGGCCATTATTGAAAAGTTGTTCCATCAAACTGCCCGGTCCACGAGAAGGTTCGCTTTGCTGGGGCAGCGTAATGCGGCCGTGAAAAAGGGTGGGTGGAATCTGCAACGAACCGCTTTTTTCCGGTGAGATCACGTAATGGCGCTCGATGACATTGTACTGGTGACCGTTACGGAAAGTGCTATAGCGTTTGTCCGCGCCAAGCTGTTCGACGACGGCGTCTTTCGGTTCCGGTGCGCCGAGATTGCCTTGCTGCAAGTGTTCATCGTAGTAGAGACGCACGGTGTAGGGGATCTGTTGTTGCACATAAATTTGCTTGCCAGCCGAGTTAGTCTCAACTTCGACGAATACGTGCCGACGGATTGCTGCCGTTGCCTGTTGGGGCGCCTTGGTGACCTTCAGTTCAACCGACGCTGTCTGTTGCCCGCCCACCGTGATCGGTGGAATACGCAACTGGCCAGGGTGGCGAGGTTGGAGCTGCACCTGCCACAGGGTTTTGTCGGCACGCTGTCCATTGAAAATACTGACTTGTGTGCTGGTGCTGGTGCCCAGCACCTCGAAGTCTTTTCCCAGGGGTGACAGATCCGGCTGTTGATCGGACTGCCGGTTGTCACTTTCGATAGTCAGCGTAAAGGTATCACCCATGTAAACAGTATCACGGTCGAGTGTGGCGCGTACGGCCGCCTCACTCATGCCGGCAGTAAATGTCAGCAGCACCACTAACAGAGAAGGTAGCCACCACAGTTGATGTTGACGATGTTGCTTCGAAGTGTTGTTAGGCCTGGATTTCATGTCGTTCTCCATATATTGCTTACCAGGGCTGACGACTGCCTGTGCCAGCACGGGGTGGCCGTTGTTGATACTGGTAAAGAAATTTGCGTCGCAGCAGACCACCAGGATCATCCGGAATGCGTCGTAGCCACTGTTCGGCCGCCATTTTTTCCTCGCTACTGAGTCTTCTGGCGCGGGCTGACTGAGGCGTCTGTGCCGGCGACCGCCGAGTCGGCGATTGGTGACCGTTGTTCGAGCTTTGGTTCTGGTTATCGTTGGCCTTTTTCTGCTTAGCGGATTTTGGCCCGGTCTTTTTCTTTTCCAGCGCTTTGGCGGCATTGGCAAACTCATTTTTATCGGCCCCGGTATTTTTTTGCCCTGCCTTAGCTTGCGGGTTCTGTTTACTCTGCTGGCCTTGTTTGCCCTGCTGGCTTTGTTTGCCCTGCTGGCCTTGTTTGCCCTGCTGGCCTTGTTTGCCCTGCTGGCTTTGTTTGCCCTGCTGGCTTTGTTTACCTTGTTGGCCCTGCTGGTTTTGCTTACCTTGCTTTTTCTTTTGTTGCTTTTGTTTACGCAACAATGCCTCGACCGCAC
>CAZQVV010000060.1:10004-15756 GCA_964596835.1 uncultured Thiohalophilus sp.
TTACCTTGCTTTTTCTTTTGTTGCTTTTGTTTACGCAACAATGCCTCGACCGCACCCTTGTTGGCCAGCGCATCCTTCATCCCAGATCTGGATTCCAGCGCCGCATCGTAGGCGGCGATGGCGTCTTTGTAACGGCCAAGCTTAGCCAGCGCATTGCCGCGGTTATAATCCGCTGTGGCGCCACTGGCGCGGGAAAAGTTTGCCAATGCCTGCTGGTAATGATTGCGTTTGTAGTCGGCGCTGCCCCTTTGCAGGGGATCGGTTGCCACCTGGCTGGCGCGTTTATAATCTTTTTCCGCCATAGCTTTCGCCGCCTGCTGATCGGGGCGCTGCCAGAGATCATCCCAGTTGCTGGCCATGGCGGGGCGCGGCGGTGACAACAGGCTGACCAGCAGCACCAGGCCTAGCAGCCAGCCTCGGCGGAAGGCCAGTGCCGCCAGCGGTAACAGCAATACCGCCAGCCAAGGTCCGCGCTGTTTCCAATCCTGTCCCTCCGTCCTTTTGCTAATGGTCTTTTCGGCATTCAGGGGGGTTATAGTTTTTAGCAAAGTCGTGATATCGGCATCGCTGTTGCTGAAGCTGTGGTAGCGGCCGCCGCCCGCCACGGCCACGGCCCTGAGTGCTGCGGTTTCAAGCTCTGGCCGGATGAGCTTGCCGTCGCGGGTCTGGAGCAAACGGCCCTGGGTATCGGTCAGGGGTTCGGCATGATGAGTGCCGATGCCGAGTACCGACACACGATAGCCTTTTCTGCGCAACTGTGCGGCGGCCCTGCGGGCCTTGTTGCCGGTTACGCCATCAGCAATTAGCAGGATCTGACCGTTGGTTAGCCCCGCCTGCCGTAAGAGTTGCCCGGCCTTTTTCAGGCCCAGACCGGCACGGCTGCCCTGTACCGGCATGAGCCCGGGGTCGAGCGACTTGAGCAGGGCGCGAATGGTGTCTACATCACGGGTCAGCGGTGTCACGGTAAAGGCGTCACCGGCAAAAACCACTAACCCGGTTTGTCCTTCTTTGTTGCGGTCGAGGATATCCTCAACCTTAAAGCGCGCCCGGGTCAGCCGTGAAGGGGTGAGATCCTGGTCGAGCATCGAGAGGGACAGATCCAGCACGATGACCCGCGCCGCAGTGGTCTGGTAAAGCGGTCGCGGTTGTTTGTCCCACACCGGGTTGGCCAGCGCCAGGGCGGTGAGCAGCCAGCCCAGAGCGAGCAGCCATAACAGGGAGCGGTTAAGACTGTGGTTCTGGCCCGCCAGGAGCAGGGGGCGCAGATGGGCGTCGATGATGCGAGTCCACGGGTTATTGCCTGCGGTGGTGTGCCGCAGACGCCATATCAGCAGGGCCAGCGGGATCAGACTCAGTAGCCACAGGGGATGGAGGAAATGAAATTGCTCAGGCATGACGCACCTCCGCAGGGGCTGGCGTTACCCGCTGGCCGAAAGCGGCGGACAGGGCGATCAGGACACTGAGTAGAAAGGCTGCACCCAGTGGCCAGAAGTAAAGTTCATCCACTGGCCGCCAGGTTTGATCATCTTTGGAAACAGGTTCGATGCGATCCAGCAGGGTGTAGATTTTTGCCAGTTGGGCGGTATCGCGGGCGCGGAAGTAACGTCCGCCCGTTTTGGCGGCGATAGCCTTGAGGCTGGTTTCATCGAGGTCGCCGGTGGCCACCCGGCGCGGGCCGAAGAGGGTCTGCACCACCATTTCACCACTGCCGATACCAATAGTGTAGATACGCACGCCCTCCTCGGCGGCCAGATCGGCCGCCTTTAGTGGATCAACATTACCGGCGGTATTGGTGCCGTCAGTGAGCAGGATCAGGATTCGGTTACGGGCCGGTTCCTTGCGCAGACGCTTGATAGCCAGGCCAATGGCGTCACCGATGGCCGTCTGTTGGCCCGCCAGGCCGATCTGGGCCTCGTTGAGCAGGGTATGTACGGTTTTGCGATCAAAGGTTAACGGCACCTGCAGGTAGGCTTCGTCACCAAACAGAATCAGGCCGATACGGTCGCCCTTGCGTTTTTCGATAAATTGACCGGCCACCTGTTTGACGGCGGCGAGACGGCTGATTTGGTGGCCGTTGATCTGCATGTCCTTGGTCTGCATGGAACCGGAAAGATCCACCGCCAACATCAGGCTGCGACCGCTGACAGGCAAGTGTACCGTCTCACCGATCAATTGCGGTCGTGCGGCCGCCAGCACCAGGAACAGCCAGGTCAGCACGGCCAGTATCAGTCGTAAGCGTGAGGGTTGGCCCGTGTAGCTTTGCAGGTGGATCTGCAGGGCGTTATAAAAGGGAAAGTGTAGTGCGGGCGGCGTTGCGTTGGCCGCACGCGGCAGTAGCAGAGCCAGTAGCGGCAGGGGTAGGGCGACGAATAACCAGGGCCAGGCAAATTCAATATTCATGTCAACGTTCTGTGTTTTTCTTTATCCAGTCACGCAGCAGGACGCTTAGCGCCCCGATGTCTAGATCAGAGGGTAAGGTAGATTGATAGGGACCGCTGGCCAGTACCTGTCCAGGGCCGTGGCTGAAGCGGCCATTGCCGCCAGATTCATCAAGAAAGCACAGCCAGTCCGTTCCAGTCAGAGCGGCCACCTGTTGGCGGGGGTAGTGCATCAGCGCCAGACGCCGCAGCAGACTGGAAATCCGGGCAATTCTTTGTGGTGTGACGGTGTTGGTATCCTGTTCCAGCTCATCGAGCATGGCGAGAATACGTTGGCGCTGACGCCGCAGGCGGTAGTGGCGCAGGGCAGTCCGCGCAGCCCAGACCAACAGCACAATGAGCAATATGACGAGGATCCACCAGCCGGGCGCGGGCGGCCAGAAGCCGGGTTCGGGCGGCAGGTGGATGTCGCGTAACTGTAATGCCGCCTGGCTGGCTGGGTTCATGCCGCCGCCTCCTGTGCGTTATTGGCCGGGGTGGTTCTAAAACGCCGCCGCAGGGCGTCGGCCACGTCATCTTCAGTGGATAGCTGCAATAGAGGGATGGCCAGGCTATGCATCAGATCCCGGACAGCCTGGTGATGCTGGTTGAAGAAATCCGAATAGGTCTTGCGTGCGCTGGCTGAACGGGTGTCGAGAATGCCTTCGTGCCGACCATCACTGACAGCATAGCGCGCCGGGGGCGGCGGGTTGAGTTCCAACGCATCAAGCAGTTGGATGGCGACCACATCGTTGTGCTGGCGCAGTCGCATCAGGTGCTTGCTCGTTTCGTTGTCAATGCCATAGAAATCGCTTAGCAAAAAAATTAGACTGCCGGGACGGCTGACTCGGCGCAACCGGGCCAGGGCGATGTTGAGTCCTTCGGGGTGGGGGGGATGTTTGAGGTTTTCCAGCGGATCGCTTTGTTTCACTAATTGGCTAATCAGGCGCAGTACGCCGTGCTTGCCGCCCCGTGGCGGGAGTTCGTGGTGCTCACCGTTAAACAGCAGGGCGCCAATGCGGTCGCCATGCGCGGTGGCGGCCCAGCCGATGAGGCTGGCGGCACGGATGGCGACCACCGATTTGAGCGCGCCGCGGCTGGCGAAAAACATGCCCGGGTTCAGATCGACACACACCACGACCGGGCGTTCCCGTTCTTCCTGATAGACCTTGGTGTGAGGTCGACCGGTGCGGGCAGTGACCCGCCAGTCCATGCTGCGGATATCATCACCGGGCTGATAGATTCGGGATTCCTGATAGTCCATACCACGACCGCGAAAACGTGAGGCATGCCCGCCCGCCAACTGTGCCCGGCCTGTCTGTTTGCGGTTGAGATTGAGATTACGGGCCTGCTGGCGCAGGGTAATGAGTTCGTTGATACTCACCCGGGTGGCGGGGTTGAGGGCCGGGTTTGCATTAGCGGTGGTTGTAGTGGCTTGATCAATGTCGCTGGCCTTAAATCCGTGGCGTAACTTTTTCAGAGCGGCAAAAAACGGATCAATGAATTTCATATTAGGCAACCGGGATCAACTTCAGCAGTTCACGGATCACGTCGTTGGAGTTGATACCTTCGGCTTCAGCCTCAAACGAAACCAGCAGTCGGTGACGCATCACGTCGAAGGCCACGGCCTGCACGTCGGCCGGTGAGACATAGTCACGGCCGTCCAGCCAGGCGCGGGCGCGGGCGCAACGATCGAGGGCGATGGTGGCGCGTGGACTGGCGCCAAAATTTACCCAGCGGGCCAGTTCCCGGCTGTAGGGTGCCGGATTACGGCTGGCCAGTACCAGTTGCACCAGGTATTCCTCTACCGGTTCGGCCATATGAATGTGAAGCACTTCATGGCGGGCGGCAAAAATCTGTTCTTTGCCCAGCTCCAGTTCGGTGGGCGCCGGACGGGTGTCCTCGCGCTCAGCTTGTTGGCGGGCCAACCTCAGAATAGCGTGTTCCGACTTGGCATCGGGGTAGTCGATGCGAACGTGCATGAGAAAACGATCAAGCTGGGCTTCAGGGAGGGCGTAAGTGCCTTCCTGTTCGATGGGATTCTGGGTAGCCATGACCAGAAACGGACGTGGCAGAGGATAGGTGTGACGGCCAACGGTGATCTGTTTTTCACCCATGGCTTCGAGTAGCGCCGACTGCACCTTGGCGGGCGCACGGTTGATTTCATCGGCCAGAATCAAATTGTGAAACAGCGGCCCCTGTTGGAAATGAAAGTCACCGGTTTCCGGCCGGTAGATGTCAGTACCGGTCAGATCGCTGGGTAGTAGATCCGGGGTAAATTGCAAACGGTGAAAGTCGCCTTCCAGGACCGAGGCCAGTTCCTTGATAGCCGTGGTTTTGGCCAGTCCCGGTGCGCCTTCCACCAACAGATGGCCGTCGGCCAGCAGGGCGATAAGCAGGCTTTCGATGAGGGCCTGCTGGCCAATGATGCGTTGTTGCAGGTGTTCGCGAACCTGGTGGAAAGCAAGGTAGTTGGTACTGTTAGCGGTTTCTGTTGTTGCCGGGGCGATGTTCATATTAAATGACTCCTTGGCTATTGTATTCAGTGTGCTGATCGGCATGCTTGTCCGGTCGGGTTTTTGTCGATGCATTGATGATCATGTGTTTATGGATCAGACCCGCTTCGGCATCAGACAACGTTTTACTGGCCTCATGGGTATTTTTTCTGGAAAGTGATTTGAGGGCGGATTTGACTTTTCCAAGTGTTGCCGCAACGGGCAGGTCGACAAAGCTGTACTGTAGTTCGATACCTACCGCCTTGAGCGCCGCGATAACTTTTTTGTGTCTCCCGCGCATGACATCCAAATGGGTGTTTTCCAGTTTTTGTCTGAGCTGGTCCGTGATTTCCACTTCTTTTTTGACGCCCAGTTGTGAATAGATGGAAAGCAGGCCGGTGGCATTATCCTTCTCTTTAGTGACTTCGGATTTCAGCTTTGTCAATAGCACCCGGGCCTTCTTAAGATACTGATGGGCTTCTTCGCTGTGCTGTTTAGAAAGCAATTCTCGTGCTGCGACGATGTATGACATCGCCTTGCGACCGTTCTTTTCAAGTACGCTGGCCTGCTGGATTTTCTGTTGTCTGGAATCTGTTGCAGCGGCTGGCGTCGTGGCCATGCTGTTGGTGGCGCCGAGCATCATGGCTGCGAGCAGAAGCAAGATAGCCGCTGAGCTTTTTATGTTTATGTGCATGGATCTGACCTCGTGTCAGTTGAAAACGCCGCTGAGTTTAATCGGCTGGCCCGCGCGTCACCGCCTGCCTCGGATACAACAGTACCTTGTCCAGGTTTAACGGGAGGTGGAGGAGATATTAATATTTGTTAATGTTCAACTTTTCA